>JAPKYJ010000003.1 GCA_026394375.1 Methanomassiliicoccales archaeon | reverse complement strand
GTTGAGCATGGCCAGCAATGCCGATAATCCGCCGAAGTTGGCGCCGTACCCGATGCTGGTGGGTACGGCTATGATCGGCTTGTTCACCAGTCCGCCTATCACGCTGGGCAAAGCGCCTTCCATGCCCGCCACCACGATGAGCACGTCCACGTCCGCCTTCAGCATGTCCTCCAGGGGAGTGAGGAAGCGGTGGAAGGCCGCCACTCCTATATCGTAGGAAGTGAGGACCTCGCAACCCATGGTCTCGGCGACGATCCTGGCCTCGTCTGCAACGGCCACATCGGAAGTGCCGGCGGCCAGTATGCCTATTCTGCCTACCTTGCTCCTCCGTACCCGGCGGTCCACGGTGATCATCTTGGAGAGCTTGTGATACCTGACCCCTTTCTTGCCGATGCGTTTTACTACCGTGCGGAAGTGCTGCTCGGAGGCGCGGGAAACTAGCACGGCCTCCTTGTCCTCCAGCACCTTCTCCACGATCTCCGCCACCTGCTGGGGCGTCTTGGTCTCGCCGAAAATGATCTCGGGGATGCCTTTACGCGCTTCGCGCGAGTGATCGAACACCGTATGCTCGCCCACCTTCTCGATGAAGTCCAGACGCAGCAGCCTTTCGGCCTTGGCGCTGTCGATCTCTCCCTTCTTGTACATGTCCAGCACGTCACGGATGTTCATCTTGTCCCTCAGCTCCCCATGCCGATAGGTCGCAATGTGTAATGGTCCCTCAGAGATAACATTTATTGTCAGGCCACGATTCATGCACGTGGACGAGGTCGAAGGAAAGCTACGCGCATTGCAGCGAAGGTTGAGCGAGCTGGGAAGGGTGGCCGTCGCATTCTCCGGAGGAGCGGACAGCACCTTGCTCCTGGCCACGGCGAAGCTCGTGCTAGCGGGGGACGTCATCGCCGTGACTGTGCGTACCGAGCTCCATGGAGGGGAGGAGGTCGAAGAGGCCGTCCGTTTGGCCCAAGGTATCGGAGTGCGACTTCTGCTCCTGGAGAGCAAGCTCCTCCAAGACCCGAAAGTGGCTGCCAACGGCCCAGAGCGCTGCTACCTATGCAAGAGAAAGCTCTTTGAACTGATATCGTCCCAGGCCCAGAAAGAAGGGTATCTGGTGGTTGTCGACGGCACAAACGCCGACGATGCCCGCTCGTCCAGGCCGGGTCTGAAGGCCCTCCGGGAGTTGGGTGTGGTCAGTCCCTTGGCGGAGGCGGGCATGACCAAGTCAGAGGTCAGGGAGGCATCGGGCCGGCTTAAGCTCTCGACGAAAGAAAAGCCCAGCAATCCCTGCCTGGCGACCCGCATTGCTTTCGGAGAGAAGCTCACTTCCAAGAAGCTAGAGATGGTGGCCAGGGCGGAGTCATCGTTGCGCGACCTCGGTTTCGAGGAGGTCCGGGTGAGATACCATGGCACCGTGGCAAGGATAGAGGTGCCTAAGGCATCGATGGACAAGCTCCTGCAGCTGAGGGAGGAAGCGGCCGAAGCGGTCAGATCGGCCGGCTTCACCTACGTCGCCATGGACCTCGATGGATATCGGAGCGGCTCGATGGAGGAAGCACTTCAAAAAGGAGAAGGGCGGCGCTAGCGCGATTGCTTGGACGCGATCTGCTCCCCATCACATGCGCGAGCGTGTGAATCTGAGACCATTCACCAAGGCCGTGGGAGCCAGGACGGGGATCTCCACCTCCCACCACTTGATCCACTTGCGCTCCTTGGACAGAGCACTGGTGTCGCTCAATATGCGCAGGACATTGTCGCTGATGCGCATCTCTTTGATGGACTTACCTATCTGGCCGTTCTCGATCAGGAACATCGCGTCTCGGGGTATGGTGGAGAAATCCCCGGTCTGCATGTTCTGGTAGCGGAGATACCAATTGTTCGTGACGTAGATGCCCTTGTCAACCGAACGGATCAGCTCGTCCACGCTTCTTGTGCCAGCATCGACGGTCAGATTGAAAGCGTGCGGAGCGACCAGACCGGCGTTGGCCGTGCTCTCCACCCCGAACTTCTTGGCCGTGGCGCTGTTGTGCAGGTAGCTCTTCAGAACTCCCTTCTCGATTATCGCTGTCCGCCGCGTCGGCAGTCCCTCGGAGTCGAAGGCGTATGAGCCGTACGCACCTGGCAACGTGGCGTCATCGCACACCGTGAGCTGTTCGGAGCACACCTTTTGCCCCATCTTGCCCGCCAGGAAGGAGAACCCGGCGTCCACGCTGAAGGCCGACGCCATCCTGCCAGCATGCTGCACTAGGTCTGCGAAGACCAGCGGACCGAGGACCGCCTCGTACTGCCCCGGTTCGATGTTCACCGGGTCCTTGGCCAGGACCGCCATCCTCCCGGCCTCCTCCCCCGCTTCCGATGGCCGGAAGTCCTGCTCTGAGCCCGAGATCCTCACCGCATGTCCGGAGGCGAGGCTTGATTGGAAGGCACGCAGGGACAGCTCCAACGATGATTTCTTGGCCACGCCGAACGCACCCGCGCTCGTCTGGAGCGTGACCCGACTATTGTCGGCGATGAGCGAGCCGGCCACCCGCTCCGCCCCTTGGCCCAACGCCGCATCCATTCCCTCCTTGACATAGGATACGAGCTTCTTCGCCTCCATGGGCACTGGATTGTTCTCGAGCAGCGTCGGTTCGTAGTTGAACGGCCCTTTCGGCAACGGAGCGGACACGTCCCCGGCCGGACCTCTCTTGGCCGATTCCACCACCTTCTTGGATGTGTTGACCAGCGTCCTCTTGGACAGGTCGGCGACGTTGGTGCCCGCCTTGCGTCCGGAATCCGCCACGAAGATGAAAGCCGAGGCCTCCTGGAGCGCATTCGTCACCGTGATCTGATTGTTGGAGAAGCGCACCATGGTGTTCTCGGATTGGGTGACCGCCACCACCGCGTCCGCCACCCCCTCCGCCTTGCAGGTGCGCAGCACCAGCTGGCAGATCTCATCCGCCCTCACGCCGATCCCCCCAGGCGGACGTTGCGCAGCCTCATGTGAGGTCCGCCGGTCCAAACGGGGATGCCCTGCATCGGATCCCCTTTGCCACAGGTGGCGGCGCTGAACCTCAGCTCCTTGCCCACAGCGTCCACTGCGGACCAAAGAGCCGGAGTGGTCATCTCCAGCACGGGGTTGCGCAGTCGTCCTCTGAGCTCGCCGTCCTCGATGCGATAGGCCTCCAGTCCGACGTATCGTTGGTTGTACCTGCGGTCGTCGATGTTCCATTCCATGAAGTTCTTGATGTAGACCCCGAACCGAACGCCTTCCACCAGCTCCTCGAAGCCCAGGTCGCCTGGCTCGACGAACGTGTTGGACATGCGCACGATCGGCTCTCGGTTGTAGGCCACCGACCGAGCGGAGGCGTTGCTCGCCACCCCGAACTCGTTGGCCGTCTCCCGGTTGTGCAGGAACTCGCTGATTCGACCTTCCTTGATCAAGTAGCGCTTCCGGGCCCTTACCCCCTCATCATCAAAGAGATAGAAACCATAGGAACGGGGGATGGTCGGGTCCTCCACCACGTTCACTACCTCTGAACCAACCTTCAAGCCCAACGAATCGCGCTGCAGATAGGTCTCGCCTGCCTGGGCCGCCTCCCTCCCCAGTATCCGGTCCGCCTCTCCCGGATGCCCACTGCTCTCGTGGCTCACAATTCCTACCACGTCCGGGCCAAGGACGACGTCGCTGGTCTCCTCCTTCATCGTCTCTGCCTTGAGCAGTATGCTCGCCAGGTCCTCGACCTCCTTGCCTACGGTGGTGGGCACATCCCAACGCTCCACCCCTTCCCAGCCTGACGACTCGCCCAGATTGATCATGCGCTGCGCCGAGCCTTTCTGAGGGTCGTAGGCGGTGAGGAAGATGTCCATCGCTACCCTCGGTACGCGTGAGTACACCTTCGCGCCTTCTGAGCTGACCACGATCTTCTCCGTGGTCAGCGTGTCCAGGGAGATGTAGCGCCCGGCGAGTTTGATGCCAGACCTCTCGGCCGACCTCATTCCGGCCTCATCTACTTCCTGCAAGAGCGATATGCGTCCTTCCAGGCCCACGGCGTCGAAGCCTACGCGAGGCCTGATCTCCACCTTCCCTTGGCCCATCTCCGCTGGGCCCATGACGATGGGCGATCTGCGAACGCGAGCCGACTCCTTTGCCGCCGACAGAGCGCGCTTCACCACCGACCGCAGATCCTTCTTGGTCATCTGATTGGTGGCCCCGAAACCCAATCCACCGTTCACCAGCACCCTTACCCCGATGCCTTTCTTGGTCTCGAAGGAAGAGACCTCCGGGACTCCATTCTTCAGAAGGTTCGATTCGCTGTGATCCGATTGAAAACGCGCCTCGGCGTAGGTCGCTCCCAGGCTCCGCGCCAACTCGATGACGAAATCCAAGTGATCCTCCATCTTTCTCCCTCCTAGCTTCGCTTGAAACGTGTGGTGCGCGTAGATAAGACCTTCGCCTAATGACGCCAGATTCGTCGACCGTCAGCAAAAAGCATACATACTCGCTTTTCCTAGAATCCCTGCGTGCGCTTCTCCGTCACCCTGCTGCAGTACGAGCATGGCCTAATCCGCCAGGTCATCGATGTTCTAGCCGAGATGGTGAAGAGGCAGGATATGGAGAAGCACCGCCGGCAAGCGATCAGTATCGTCCGGTTCCTGGACGAGTACATGGACAAGTTCCACCATCCGAAAGAGGAGCGATTCCTCTTTCCTGCCGGGGCAAGGGCAGTGGGCGGGATGAGGGACGAGGTGGAGCGACTTCTATTAGACCATCGCAGGGCCCGGGCCATGATATCCAAGATGAAGCGGCAGGCGGGTCAGAAGGACGAGCCTCTGGCCAAGGAGTTCCAGGTCACCGCCCGGCAGCTCATCGACCACCTAGTGACGCATATCCGGCACGAGGAGGACGTGGTCTTTCCCCGGTTCGAGGAGGCGTTGAGCATGGAGGAGGATGAGAAGCTGGCGATGGACTACGCCAAGTTCGCCCAAGGCTTCGATCCGGAGTTCGTGAAGCGGGCCGAGGACTTTGCGGTGAGGATGCAGGACGAGGTCCTCGGGCCCGGCTACTACCAGGGCATCCGCTGAGCTTTTCCGTTCACTTTCTCGGAATAGAGCGAGCCTTCTAGCCTCCAGTGAATGGCGAGAAGAAAGGAAAAGATGGAAAATGAAAAGCGTTTGAGCGCGCCCTTCTCAGGACGCGCATGACCTTCGTCGCTTATGCCTTACGCCGGCGCAGGAACAGGAACACCAGAGCCGCACCCAGGACGATGACCACGATTACGATCGCCAGAGTGTAGTCCGCCGTCGGGTTCATTCCCAAGTTGCCTAGGTTATTTACCAGCCCCGGACCGACGGTGATCTGCTTGCTCAGGTCGTCGAACCCGCTCTTGGTCACTTTCAGTGCGTAGGTACCGCCAGCGATGACAATGGCGAAGTGTCCGGTGGCGTCGGTCAATGCATAGACCGTCGTCATTCCGGGCATGCTCAGGGACACGTTCGCGCCCTGGATCGGGTTGCCATTGGCGTCCTTTACGATACCGGTCACCTGGGTGATGGTCTTGAACACGATCGTCCGGTCGCCGGATATCGCGTTGCCCGCCAGGTCAGTGCCGCTCACCGTCAGGGTGTAGTTCGTCGCGTAGGTAAGCGCACCGCCCACCGGCTGGGTCCAGGTGGCGGTTGTGTTGCCAATGTTCCAGGATGGTGTGCCCATGGTCACTGCCGGCACGCCGACGATGCTCACCGAGGACGTCAGCATCGCCTCAGAGAAGGTAACGCTGACGGTCGTTCCGATCGCCACCGCCACTCCGGTCGGGGATTTGGCAGTGATGGTCGGTGCGACCAGGTCCACGTGGAAGGTGACGCTCACGACCCTCTCGTTGGTGACGTTGTCGATGGCCTTCACGTAGATGGTGTGGTCACCGTGCGTCAGTGCAGCGAAGTCGTGCGTGGCGTTCCAGCCGATGGATGTCCAGTCGACAGCGGTGTCCAGCTTGACCAGTATCTCAGCCACTCCCGATTGATCGTCGACCACGGTCCAAGCGCCGTGTATCAGGGCGACGTTGTAGTATTGGCCCTCAACCGGTGCAGTGATCTCGATGGTCGGCGCGTTCAGATCCACCAGGAATGACACAGAAGCTCCCTTGTGGTGCCCTGCGACATCATAGGCGACTACGTCAACCGTGTGCGATCCCTCGCTCAAGGCAGCGAACCACATGCTGTAGGGTCCGACTCCCTCGATCTTGACCGCCGCTCCGCCGTCGATGGCATAAGTGGTGTGGTTGACACCGCTAGTGGCATCGGTTGCGTTCCAATACGCCGTCACATTGTCCATGTTGGTCATGTAGCCCAGTGCCGGGAAGCTTATGGTCACTTCCGGGTCGGTGCTGTCGGTGATGAAGTTCACATACGACGTGTTCGTGTTCATGGCCAGGTCGAACGCCTTCACGACAACGTTGTGCATTCCATCGTTCAGCATTTCGAACACTTTGCTGATGTCGCTGCCAACGGACTCGAATGGCTCGCCGTTGTAGCTGACCTCGTAGTGATCTATTCCATTCAGGTCAGTGCCGTTCCAGTAGACCGTCACGGTGTCGACATCGAACAGCTGACCCTCATACGGGTCGCTGATCGTCACGACCGGCGCAACAGTATCGATGGTGAAGCTCCGGCTGGCACCTGCGGTGTTCATCGCCATGTCGAAGGTTCTGACTTCCACTGTGTGCGCACCGTCGATCAGTCCGGTGAAGGTGTATGCTTCGTCGGTGCCCACGTTCGTCCAGGTCGCGTTGCCGTCGATCCTTACCTCAGTGTAGTTGATCCCGGATCCGCTATCGCTAGCGGTCCAGACGACCATGACTGAAGTCGTGTTGATGTACGCGTCGACCAGCGGCTGGCTAATGACGACCGTCGGCGAGATGGTGTCGACGGTGAACTCCACCGACTTCACGACCTCGTTCCAGATGATGTCATGCGCCTTGACGGTCACGTTCTGCAAGCCTTGTCCCAGACCTGTGAAGTTATACCACATTTGGGTCCAGCTCTGGTCGCTCACGAGCACGCCATTGAGGAACACCGTGGTGTTCTGCATGCCGTCCGGGTCGCTAGTAACCCAGGTGACGTTCATCCAGGTCCGGCTGAAGTAGCCGCCGCTCGCTGGATAGGTGATATCCAGGGACGGAATTGCGGTGTCGACGATGATATCTTGCGCTTCATTGCAGACGTTGCCCGCTTCATCGGTGACGTTCAGGTAGATGGTATATGCGCCATCTGCCAGAGTGTCACTGCCCAACAGGTCCCAGATGTCGTAGGTTAGGACGCCCACGGCTGGGTTTGCGGTCCCGATCAAGCCACCAGTTGAGTTGGTGATCTGAAGCATCTGGTCGACGATCGGAGCGCCAAAGATGTCGGCTGTCGCCGTCCACTCGATGGTGAAGTTGTTGTCGTTAGTGTACCAAACAGGGTCCACAGTCGACGGCACCACGAATTCGCATTCCGGTCCAACGATGTCAATACCGATGTCCTGTACCTTATTGACGACGTTGTCAGCTTCATCGGTGACGTTCAGGTAGATGGTATAGTTGCCATCTTCCAGAACTTCACTGCCCAACAGGTCCCAGATATCGTAGCTTAGATCGCTCACGCCCGGATAGGCGGTCCCGATCAAGCCACCTGTGCTGTTGGTGATCTGAAGCGTCTCGTTGAATATCGGTGCCAGGCTGATGGTCACTGTCCACTCGATGGTGAAGTTGTTGTCGTTGGTCCACCAGCGGCCAAGCATATCCTCAGGCACAACGAACTCGACCACCGATCCAACGGTGTCCACACCGATGTCCTGTACCTCGAGCTCATAGTTGCCCGCTTCGTCAGTGACGTTCAGAAAGACAGTATAGTTGCCATCCTCCAGGGTCAAATTGCCCAACAGGTCCCAGATTGTGTAGTTCAGGGCACTCACAGCCAGGTAGGTGATATTGATCACGCCACCAGTGCTGTTGGTGATCCAGAGCGTCTGGTTGAATATCGGTGCCAGGTTTATGGCCACGGTCCACTCGACGGTGAAGTTATTGTCGTTAGTCCACCAGCGTCCAGAAACATCCTCGGGTACCACGAACTCGACGACCGGTCCAACGGTGTCGACGGTGAAGTTGGCCTCCTTCGAAACGTGGTTGAGGGCCATATCATAGACAGTCACTTCTATCAGGTATGCCCCATCGGACAGGTTACTTCCCCAGACGTCGCCGATCTTTGTGGTGTTCGTGGTTCCAGTGATCGTCAGCGTCATGGTGACTGGCGTCGCGGTCAGGTTGGTTATCTTGACCACGCTGTGGTCGATCGCCGTGCCTGTACCGGTCGCGTTCCATTCCGCGGTGAAGTTATTATTATTCCAATAGGTGTCGTTGGTGGGGTGTGTGATAGATAATGTTGGATCCACTGTGTCGATCTGGAACTCTTCGTCGTCGGTAGCGTTGTTGCCAGCCTTGTCGAACGCCTTCACCTCTATGAGGTAGAAGCCATCCTCGAGGTCAGCATGGGCGACCGTGAAGTTGGTTATGTACGCGCTGAGGTCCAGGCCAACATCGACCCAACCGGAATCAAGACCACTGCTGTTCGTCAAGTTCACCTCGAAGTGATCGAGCCCGCTGATTATGTCGCTGCCCTCCCACACCAGGGTGAAGTTGACCACGTTAGTGATCCAGTCGTCCGCTGGGTAGGTGATGTTGACGTATGGCAAGGTCAGATCCACCATGATCTCCTCGTCGTCCCACGCGCTGTTTCCAGCCATGTCGAAAGCGGTCACGTTGAATGTCCAGTTGCCCTGGTCAAGGAGCAATCCGCTGGTCAGATTGGTTATCCATGCGGAAACGTTCAACCCAACATCCACCCAAGTGGAGTCGAAGCCAGTGTCGTTGGTGAGGCGGATCTCGTAGTGATCAACGCCAGTCCAGACATCGCTTCCCGTCCAGAAGATGGTCATGTTCTGCTGATTGGTGATGACGTCATCGGCCGGATCATAGATGTCCACGACCGGATCGACGTTATCAACATTGAACCCGACGCTATCAGTGTACTCGAACGTGGTGTTGTCGACGAGCTTCACCATGAACGTATAATTACTGTTCGTGAGGCTGGTTCCGTTCAAATCATTCCAGTTGTTGAGTTGGGTGATGTAGAATGAGGTCGAGGTCCCGAATATGACCCAGCCGCTGTCATAGGTGGCATTTGCGAGCCTGAGCTCGAAGTGACCGAGGAGCGTGTTCTGGACAAGTTCGTAAGTCCACGACGCGGTGAAATTGCCAGGGTAATAGCCGCCTTCCGCTGGCACAACTATGTCCACGTCCGGCGTGATGTTGAAGTTCACCGAGGCTATGTTGCCGGGATTCGTCAGGTTATCGTATGCTTGGACCTCTAGCGTCCACCATCCTGATGTAAGATTCACGTCCGATGTGAAGTTGATGATCCATGGGGCGTTGTCCAGGCCAACGTTCACCCAACCATAGGTGTAGGGGCCAGTGTTGTTGATCAACCTGCCCATGAAGTGATCCACCGTGGATAGGGCATCAGTGGCATTGTAGTAGGCAGTGAAGTTGACAAGCTGCGTCTCCCAATCATCGGTGGGGAATGTAATCGTTGTCACGGGGCCGGTCGTATCGACGGTGCAAGTCACGTTGGCGCGGTCCTTTTCAACCGTTGGTCCAGCCGTTTCATTCATCATTGTTCTGACATTGACATAATAGATTCCGTCTGCTAGACCCGAATATTCATGACTGATGTTCACGGTGTCATTATACCAGGAACCCCAGGTGCCATGCCAGATTCTCGTTTCGGACCAATTCGTGTCAGAAGCTGGACCCAAATCGGTCACATTCCAATATACAGTGCCTGCGCCCGTGTTGATAAATGAGTTGTTCGTCGGCGAGCTGATGGTGACAGTATAGTCTCCTGCAGCCATAGGGGCTGCAGGAACGCTGACGCCATCGGCTGATACCGCGACGCTGCTCAGAAGCAGCGCGCAGAGCATCATCAGGCAAGCGCCTGATAACAATAACCTATTGCGATTTTTCATCTGTAACATCCCTTTCCCTTGAAACTCTCCAGTGGTCCTGGAAGTTTCTCTTGGATTACACCAATTTTTATCATAGTATTTAAAGTATGGCACGCTGGTCGCAAATGCCGATGCAAGCCCCCGCATAGCTGGATAGCCTGCCCCGGTGCATTCTCTAACACTATCAGAAAGAATAACACGGAAGGTCCAAGTCATGAACGATGCGCCAAGATCGCCCAGACCTGAAAGGAGAGTGAATGGCGCCGAGTGAGAGATTCGAACTCCCGAGGCGTTACCGCCAGTAGCTCGCTCGGAGATCAAACGTCCATTCGAGGCTACCGCCTTTCCGGGCTAGGCTACCTCGGCGCGGCTTCTGCCAATGACATACATCTATTTCTAGCTTCTATCGATGCTTCATTGCGCTTGGCTCATCGGACCCACGCGAAAACGGTAAATTCTAGGGAGCGTTCTCCTTCATGTAGGGCTCTGCATGCCGTCCGTAAGAATTCAGAAGGGAGAGGAAACCAAACCGGTGCAGTTGAGCGAAGGTGCGACGATCGAGGATCTCCTGCGGCAGCTCGGCCTCTTCCCGGATGCGCACATCGTGATGATCGGCGCGAGACCCGTTCCCTTGACCTATGTCCTGGTCGAAGGCGATCTGCTCCGAATTCTAAAGGTCGCCTCTGGCGGCTGATGCTGAAGATCAGCTCATAGATAGGCTGCTAGAGCCCAACTTATAGTCGCGGCGATGAAAACCGCTCCCATGAAGAAGGAACCGGTCATGGGTGTGCCATCCACCTGCGAGCACCACGAACGGCTTTCCCATGCGCCATGCCGCCGAGAGCTGAGAACCGCTCATCCTCAACCCCATGCACTCCAACCGATAAGCAGATCGCTCGGTTCGAACCCCGACGATAACCCGTGCAATCGCTTCTATCGCCGAAAACTATATATTTAGCATCGGGAACTAAAGGGCAGGAAGAACACTCCGGGTTGACGCCCGGTTAGTGCATAATCATGATCACTATCACCCAGTCATCATATCCTTGCATAGGATACCATAGGGGTAGATTCGACCAGAGCGCGTTCGGTCCAGGTGACCGGAAGCGCGAAGGCGGCAGCTAGACCGGACAAGGTCTGCGGACTGTTTTTCCCAACCGAGAACAAACAAAAGGTGTGACCAATGAATATCGATCCCAGTACTACCAAGTACTTAATAAAGGCAAGACTGAACGCTGACGGCATAGTGGAGAAACCTGACGTGGTCGGCGCAATCTTCGGGCAGACGGAAGGCCTGCTCGGGGACGAGCTCGACCTGCGCGACCTGCAGAAGAGCGGCAGGATAGGCAGGATCGAGGTCGACGTGCACTCCAAGCAGGGCAAATCCGAGGGCGATGTGCTCATCCCCTCCTCCCTGGACCAAGTGGAGACCGTCATCCTCGCTTCCGCCCTGGAGACCATCGATCGAGTAGGCCCGTGCAGGGCCAAGATCGCGGTCGAGAGCATCGAGGACGTGAGGATCAGCAAGAGGCAAAAGATCATCGAAAGAGCTAGGGACCTGCTCACCGACCTCATCAAGCAGTCCAAGACCAGCGGCATCGACCTCACGGAGAGCGTGCGGCAGTCGGTGCAGGTGGAAGAGGTCATCTACTTCGGCAAGGAGCGGCTGCCAGCCGGTCCGAACGTACCGGAATCGGACGCCATCATCGTCGTGGAAGGCCGGTCGGACGTGCTCAACCTGCTCAAATCCGGCATCAAGAACGCCATCGCGGTGGAGGGGACGAACATCCCCAAGAGCATCAGCGATCTTTCGAAGGAAAGGGTCATCACAGCCTTCGTGGACGGGGACCGGGGTGGAGAGCTCATCCTGCGTGAACTGTTCCAGGTGGCGGAGGTGGACTTCGTTGCTCGCGCCCCGCGCGGTCTCGAGGTAGAGGAACTGACCCAGAAGCAGATCATGAAGTGCCTGCGCAACAAGGTGCCGGCGGAACAGTTCATCGAGATGTTCGGCCTGGAGGGCGACCAGGTCATGTCCCGCAACGGGGAGAAGGCCGCTCTGAAGCGCACGGAGATCGAGGAGAAGGCCGATCGTGGCGAGAAGTCCGATCGGCCGGAGCGCCCGGAGAAGCCCGAGCCTCGACAAGAGCAGCAGCGCCCGGAGCAGAAGCAGGAGAAACCTGAACGCCAGGAGCGCCCGGAACGACAGGAGAGGCCAGAAAGGCAAGAACGGTCCGAGAGACAGGAGCGGCCTGAGCGTCAGGAACGCCAGGAGCGCGTGGAAAGGGCCGAGCCAACCGGAACCGCGGAAGAGCCTCGGGAGCTTAAGGGTCCGGCCAAGAAGCTCAACGCCGCCCAAGAGAAGTACAAGGGCATCATCAATGAGCTTTCGGCCACGTCCAAGGCCAGGCTCATCGGCGCCAACGGCGCCGTGATGAAAGAGGTGCCTGTCAAAGAGCTCGTGAACACCCTGAAGGAAGGAATGGAAGGGCTGAGCGCCATCGTCTTCGACGGCATCATAACCCAGCGCATACTGGACATCGCCGCGGACAAGAAGATCGGCACCATCATCGGAGCCAAGATGGGCAATATCACCAAGCAACCGGCCAACGTGGAAGTGTGGACCAAGGAAGACCTGAACTGAGGACGGCCATGAAGGCACAAGGCGCGAAGCTCCCCGACCTGAAGGCGATCTCCACCACTTCGGACATAAAGATCCCTCAGGACCCGCTCATGCGGGTCATCGGTCAGGAAGAGGCCGTGGCCTTGGCCAAGATCGCCGCCACCCAACGCAGGCATCTGCTGTTGGTCGGACCACCGGGCACGGGCAAGAGCATGATCGCCCAAGCCCTCGCCCTCTATCTCTCCGTCCCCACAGAAGAGATAAGGGTGGTGCATAACCCAGAGAATCCGGAACGACCGCTGGTCGAGGTCAAGAAGGATGTCGAGGTGAGGAGCGAATACCAATCGAAGGAGTTCGCCTCCGGGGACCTGGTCGATCCCAAGAATGCGCCAGTGAACGTGGCCGAGAGACTGGGTTATAGGTGCCGCAACTGCGGCCATTATTCTTCTTACAGGGAACGTTTCTGCAATAAGTGCCAGAAACCAAAGACAGGGGACGCGAGCGCCACCGGAACTCCTTTTGGCGACATCATGACCGGGCTGCTGGAGGCCGGATTGGCCGGAGGACAGATGCAGCTGGGAGGGGCTGGCAAGGACCGAGTCACCACCACCCGCAACCGCTTCGGCAAGGAGGAGGTGGTGGTGTTCGAGCGCACCGGCGAGATGATCCGGGTGTTGGACCAGGCGGCCCTGGAGAAGCGGCGCGAGCTGGAGAAGATCAGACCGCGCAAGGTCATCGTGCCCCTGGAGCGAAATCCATTCGTGCTAGCCACCGGAGCGAGCGAGACCGAGCTCCTGGGCGACGTGCGCCACGACCCTTATGGCGGGCATCCGCAGCTGGGAACTCAGCCATATGAACGAGTGATCGCAGGCGCTATCCAGGAGGCGCATCAGGGAGTGCTCTTCATCGACGAGCTATCGCATCTTGGGCACCTTCAGAGATACATCCTCACCGCAATGCAGGAGAGGCGCTTTCCTATCACCGGCCGCAATCCTCAGAGCTCGGGCGCAAGCGTCAAAGTGGAGAACGTGCCCTGCGATTTTATTCTCGTAGGCGCCTGCAACATCCAGGACCTAGAACTGGTGCTCTCTCCTCTTCGCTCGCGCATCAACGGCAACGGATACGAGGTGCTGGTCAAGACCACCATGGAGGATAGCGAGACAAACCGCGCCCGGGTGGCTCAGTTCGTGGCGCAGGAGATCGCCGTGGACGGGAAGATACCGCCTGCGACCATCGAAGCGGTGCACGCCATCCTGCACGAGGCCAAGCGCCGGGCCAAGGTGATCGATGGCCAGAGCAACTCCCTGACCGTCAGACTCAGAGAGCTTGGAGGCCTCATTCGAGCGGCTGGCGACCTGGCTTCGATGGAAGGGGAGAAGCTCATCGACCGCAAGCATATCGAGGAAGCGATCAAGCGCAACCGCTCCATCGAGGAGCAGATCAAGGACCGCTACGGCTCCTATGCCAAAGGTCTCGGTTCGGACATATCCTCCTCGCAGAAAGAGAAGTCGCCATACTACTTCTGGAACGAGCATGGCGACGACAAGATGTTCCATTGACCTAGAAGAAGGTCTGCATGCGGTAGGCGTCCTCACCGTTTGTGTAGTACGAATCGATCCTTCCCGTGATCTGGAACCCCAGCTTCTGGTAGAACCTTATGGCGGGGAGGTTGCTCACTCGCACCTCCAGGCCCACGGTCCTGATGCCCTTGTTGGCGCACTCCCGCTCGAACGACCGGTAGAGCAGGCTGCCTAGCCCTCTCATTCGATGTGGAGGTTCGACGGCCAACATGAGGATGCGCGCCTCCGCCCGAGAGACCATGATGCCGAAGACGAACCCGATGATGTCCCCACCCTCCTCCAATACGATCAATCCTCCTGGCCAGTAGGCGTAGAGATCGGTGAACACCGTGATGGAGTAGGTCTCGTTGAGCGCCTTGCAGGCCAGGTTGTACACCTGCCCGAGGTCGCGGTGCTCGAAGGGACGGAGCCGCACGGCGCTCGCCATCGGTGCGATTCCTCTTAATCCTTTTCCGCGCTGCCCAGACCAAGGGAATGCTCGCCAAGAGCGTCAGGTAGATCGAACCATCGGAGACGATGGCCTGAGAGCGGATAACATGCACCCTGATGTCCTTGCTGGCGGTGTTGTTGTAGCTATCGACCACGGTCAGCCTGACCAGAACATCGCCGGTGATTTCCAGGTAGCACAAGGCTCCATTCCATTCGCAGCTGCCGTCCGCGCCCACGTCCCACAAATAGGATACGATGCCCGCGGGATCGTAGCAATTGCTGGCGTTGAGCACCAGGTGCAATCCAGCGGCCAGGTCCACCGAATCTGGGATATCGATGATGGCTGGCAGGCTCGGATCAGGCACCCAGTCCCCCTCGAAAGCATGAGCGAAGAAATCCGCTACCGGCCCGGATTCGATCATGAGACCGACCTCGCGGTTGCGATCGAACGGCCCGCTGCCCCAATTGATGCTGGAAACCAGCACCGAGTCATCGACGATCATCCCCTTGTTGTGGATGACCTCGAAGCCATGGTACGGGGTGGAGAGGCGCGCTTGGAGGTTTGGAAGTTGAAAGCTCTCTGCCAGGTTGCCCAAATACTTCACCACCTCAGAGTTCTTACCGCCATCCCCCGTGTTGTACCAGGAGCCGTCAAGCAGCACCTGGACCAGGACGCCACGACGGGCCACCTCCAGCAGGTCGGAAACCAAACCGTCGTCATGGAGCAACGCGGGTTCGCAGTAGAATTGCTCCACCAGAACCCTCGTGCTAGCGCTTCTCACCATGCCCCGCAGGATTTCCAAGGAATTCTCCGGAGAGAGGACTGTGGTTACGCCTGCCCAAGAGGCCGGAGATGGCTCGTTCCCATCGTCCCCTTGCCATCCTGGACCGGATGCCAGCTCAAAGGGTTCACTGAATTCCGGACGGACCACGTCCAAACGGTCTAATGAGTAATCAGCCTCGAAGACCCTGAGGAAGTATCTGGCTAGGGACTCGTCCTCCACGCTCACGCCCCATCCTCGGTTGCCGTTCAGCGAATCATGCATCCAGTTCTCTGATGTGACCAATAGGCGACGGGCGTCGATGACCGCATATTTGCAGTGCACGAAGTCGTACCGCCGATAGCCGTCGAAGGCTTTGATCAGGTGCACGTCGCAGCCGTGGGCCTGTAGAGCAGATAGCAGACGGGTCTCGGTCGAAGGGATGCCGCCCACCGGCTGTCCTTCCACCAACAGGCGGACTTCCACTCCTCGCGCCCTCGCTCGGAGCAGCTCTCTGCCCACCGCCTCATCCCCGATCTCGTAGATGGCGATGCTCACGTTCTTCTGTGCGTAGTGGATCTCCCGCAGCAACCTCGATCTAGCGTTGTCTGGACAGAGGAAAGGCTCCACATAAGCCTCTCGATATTCCTCATCGAAGTTCGAGCGCCCCGGCGTCCCAGCAAGCCAATCGATCGAGCTGTCCGTGTCCGAGCCTCCGGTCCGGACCAGCCACCGCCCCGGGCCCGGCTTGGCCACCGGCGGGCCTACCCACCCTGGTCCTTGGTGCTCCGTCGCACCATATGGAATGACGTCCTGCAAAGAACCATCCGCCCCCAGAAGCTGGACCTCATCGCCTTGGTCGGCCAGGGCGAATCGCCCCTTCCTATCCAGCTCGGTCGAAACGAAGGAGATGGCGCGTACCCCTGGATCCAGCCGGAGCTGCATAGAAGAATTGGAGCAGAGCGAGAGCCTCTCCTCGGGTCCCAGGACAACGCCCGCTCGGAAAGTGAGCCATCCTTCGCCGTCGGAGACCGTCCATCGATCCAGGTCCACCGTCCCCTTGCCCAGGTTGATGATGGTCACCGACTCACAGGCGAAATCCGGAAGGATGGCATGGATGCGCACAAGACCGTAGTCAAGGGAGCGTTCCTGCATCATCTCACCGGAAGCGCTAGGTGATGAGAGGGCGACGTGCATGGTGGGGAGGATGAAAAACAAGGCGACTATGCAGAACGTGCCCCTCATCGTCGCGGAAGCTGCAGGCCTCTCGAAATCGTGTTCCACTACAATGAGCCTGTTCTCTCAGACTAGTTCAGATGTAACGTACAAGGTCCTCGAGCGCCGCTCTCGGGTCCTTGGCCTTGACTACTCCGGAGGCCAGGAGCACGCCTTTGGCGCCGAGCTGGATGGCTCGCTTGACGTCCTCGCCGGTCTTCACCCCGGCCCCGCACAGAACGACTATGCCAGCGTCCACCCGATGCACCGCCGCTACCGCCCTCTCCACCACCTCTGGCCTGGCGTTGGTGACCGATACCTCCCCTCCGATGAGCTCAGGGGGTTCGATCGCGATCATGTCCGGACCGAGCTTGGCCAGGAAGCCGGATGTCTCCGAGGTATCGGCGCAGACGCAGGATATGAGCCTGTTCTTTCTGCAGGAGCCGATGACCTGGGCGATCGCTTCCTCGGGTAGTCTATGCTCGGAATGATTGATGAGCGTGCCGACCGCGCCTGCCGCCTTCACCATTTCCGCGGTCACCCAGCCCGTGGCCGAGCCGGGGTCTTTCGGATCAACATGCTGCGCCATAACCGGTAGCTTGGTCCCGTGGACCACCGCGGAAAGCTCCACTGTTGGAGGGCAGACAACGATGTTCACGCCCGAAGTCTCGGCCACGTCCTGGCAGAGCTTGGAGAGAGCCAGAGCTTTCTTCCCCTCCACCTCGCGGTAGACCTTGAAATTGATGATGACCGCCGGGGTGCGGAGCTCAGTCAATGTCTTCCATCCTTTTGGTCAGCTTCTCCAGGACCGCGGGACGGGTGGTGTACTCCATCTCCTCGGGGCCGAGGATGCCAGGCATGAACGGGCCGTGCTGGCGGATGTAGATGCTGACCTTGACTGCTTTCCGTCGAGCTTCGTCCCATACGCTGCCGGCGAAGAAGTCCACCGGCCTGTGCACTCCGGGAGATGATCCCGGCTCCTCCAGGCCCTGGAACTTGCCGTTGCTGATCTGCAATCCCAAGCACACGACACGGGGAGGACCATCGAAGTAGGAGGGGTCGGAATCCTCCACGGAGCATGGGTACCAAGCGCCATAGTGAGAACCGCGCATCCATCCCGCGACCAGCTGAGGGAACATATAAGGTTGCAGGACCTCGCCCACCGCCGGAAGACCGCTCTGGCAGCGCACTACACAGACCGGGTCATCCTTGCCCACATACTTGCCGGCGCAAACGTTCAGCTTCTCGGTGCTGACCACCGACGCCACTCCGATAGATGCATCCTTGCTAAATATGCGTTTGATGGCGTATCTGGTCGTGTCCCCGAGCAAGCTGAGGATGTCATAGCTTTCCTCAGGAGAGGACATGACGATCTTCTTGCACTTGAACACGTCCACGATCTCGAATTTGAAGCCTACATGCATTCGAGGGTCGATGACCAGGCCAGTGGTGGTGAACGGATCCATGAAGATGCGCGTGAGCGGAAGGGAATAGGCAGAGGGTTCGGTCTTGTCCGCCATGAAGAAGAGGACCGGTTCCGAGCCGCGTTCCACGAACTCCATCTCGGCGGCTCCCGGTCCCGCACCTCGGACGTTCCCGGAGAAGGCATCCTTGAGGATGTCCTGGCCGGCGGCGTAAAGCTTCATGTCCTTGGCGGCCTTGGACGCGGTCATGAAGGCCTCCCAGGCCAGTCCGTGGACGTCCTTGTGATTCTCTCCTTTCCCGTGAGCCATGAACAGGTTGATGTCGTCGCCCACCCGGGTGACGAAGAAGTCGTTAATGACGTCCGCCTTCATGCCCTCCCGAAGGACGTCCTCGCACAGCGCCATCATCTTGGGGTGGGGTCGGGAGTGACCGACCACCGAGCCCACGTCAGCCTTGATAACCGAAACCGTCACTTTGTTGACCATATGGCCATCCCTTTCCTTGGATGCTCAAAGAATGTAATGGCTATATAAAATACTTGACATACCAGCTGGACCTGGAATGGATCTGAACAGGGGCGTCATTCCGGCCTCGCCCCCAGGGGTTATCACCTAGCCCGTGATCTGTTCATTCCAACGAGATGGCGGAGACGGGGCAGGCGTCGGAGGCGGACTGTGCGCACGCCTTCTTGTCATCTGGGATTTCCCCGTCGGTCGGGCCTCCCTTCCTGAAAGGTGCCTTCAGCGAGGAGTTGCCGTCTTCGCCCTCTTCGAAGACGTCCGGGCATTCATCATTGTAGCACAATCCACATGCAGTGCACGCATCGTGATCGATCTTTACCTTGACCGGCATGAGGGGCTGTATTGAAGAATTGGGTATTATAATGTTACCGGAATCCATCTGCCTTCGGCATTTGAAATCGGCCTTGTCCAGAGAACACTGGACCGTGGCCAGCCTATAAATATGGACGGGGCTTATCCCTCCGGCGGGAGAGCCATGAACGAGACGGCACCGATGCGCGACTCGAAGAGCATCACTGCGAACGACTTCGACAAAGATGTCTGCGTCGAGGGGTGGGTGCAAGACACCCGAGCCTTGGGCGGCATAGCGTTCGTCATCCTTCGCGATCGACACGGAGTGATACAGGTAGCGGTGCCGAAGAAGAAGGTCACGCCCGAGCTTTTCGCTGGCATCACCACGGTGCCAAGAGAATCGGTCCTGCGCGTCACCGGCGCAGTCAAGCAGAGCCAGCAGGCTCGGGCCGGATATGAGCTCATTCCCTCTTCCTACGAGGTGGTCTCCACCGCCCATTCCCCATTGCCTATGGGCGTTGTGGACAAGGTCTCGGTGGAGACGGAGACGCGGTTCAACCACCGCTTCATGGACCTGCGCAAGCCAGAAGTGAGGGCGGTGTTCGAGCTGAAGTCCATGGCATTGCAGCTCATCGATCACTATCTGGTGGAGAATGGCTTCGTGGAGGTATTCACGCCCAAGATCGTGGCCTCCGGAGCAGAGGGGGGAGCAACGCTCTTCAAGATCGACTATTTCGGCAAGGAAGCCTACTTGGCGCAAAGCCCACAGCTGTACAAGCAGATGCTCATGTCCACCGGCCTGGACCGGGTGTTCGAGATCGGCCCCGCTTTCCGAGCCGAGCCATCGGACACCATCCGCCACGTCTCGGAGTTCATCAGCTTCGACGCGGAGATGGCGCACATCCGCTCCATGCGGGATGTGCTTGATGTGCTGGAGGGCTGCGTCCAATACACCTTGAAGGGAATAGCAGAGCAGGGCCAGGACCTGCTGTCGAAGGCGAACGCCGAGATCAAGCTGCCGAAGACACCCTATCCCGTGATCACCTACTCGGATGCTCTGGACCTGGTGAACAGGGAAGGATGCAAGATGGCCAAGGGAGAGGATCTGGGCACCGAAGGAGAGAAGGCCCTAGGGGACGTCATGGCAGCGAAAGGCTACGACGTCTACTGGATCACCGAATATCCCGAAGAGGCCAAACCCTTCTATATCATGGAGAGGGACGGCACGCCCTTCTCATTCTCCTTCGATCTGGACTACCGAGGACAGGAGATCGCCTCTGGTGGACAAAGGGAGCATCGCTACGACCGCTTGGTGGAGCGCATGGGCAAGAAAGGGCTGGAACCAAGCTCTTTCGATTTCTATCTGAACGCGTTCGCTTACGGTATGCCCCCGCATGGAGGCTGGGGATTGGGGGTGGAGAGGTTGCTGCAGAAGATGCTCGGCCTCCCTAACATACGCGAGACCATCCTCTTCCCCCGGGACCGCAACCGTTTGTCGCCTTGATGAGGCCGTGCGATTCAAGATGTAAGCAATGAGCGGCGAAGGTTCCATTCAGGAGAAGACTTCAAGCGATAGCATGATGTTCCAGGGACCGATGCCGGAAGAGGGCGGATATGACCGAAGCCCGATTGATGACCTCGACCCTCAAGAAGAGGGATCGCAGGCCGATCGCATCTCTTTCTTCGTGGCCGGAGACCCGCAGCCCAAAGGTAGCACGCGCTCGTTCTACGTCAAGAAGCTGGATCGGGTGGTCACCACGACCACGAACCGGAACACCAAGCAATGGCAGCTTCGGGTGGCCACGGAGGCCCAGAGGGCCAATGAGGCACGCAGGATCTCCTTCTACTCCAATGATGGCGACTGTGCCTACGAAGTGGAGGCGGAGTTCGTTTTCTCCCGCCCGAAGAGCCTTCCCAAGCGGGTCCACCAGAACACACGCCGCCCTGATCTGGACAAGCTCGTTCGGGCCGTGCTCGACGGCCTCGCCAATGTGATCCTGCCTGACGACTCGCAGGTCGTGAGGATAGTGACCAAGAAGCGCTACGGAGGGCCGGGAGAGATCCCTGGCGCCAAGATCACCATCATCAGATTGGAATGAGAGAACATCTGAGCCCCGCCCTCCTTGACCGTTCGTACGCTCATTCCACTGGGGAGCCGGGTCCGGAATCGGTCCTCAGGCCCAAACGGGCGCTCTTCTGGACGATCAAAGGGCAGATGGCCAAAGGCATGCCTTCTGGGGACTCATAGACCTGGCATTTGTGCGCGTAGGAAAGGCGCATCTCCTTCGCGCACCCGTCACGTCGAACACCTTAGAACTGACATTGGCCAAAATCCCTTCCACAGGGAGCGTTGTTCATTGGCTCTGGCCCTCTATACTATTCTATACTATTGTTAGGATGGCTCCCGCATTAATATCCTTTACTCGGCCTCAGAATACCGTTTGTCAGGGGGCGCCGCTGGCAGTCTGCACTCATAGGGCTCATCATCTCTTACGATCAGCTGACCCTCTTCTCTTCATCCTGCCGGGCGATCCGCTCAAAGCGGCACCCGCTTGGGCAGAGGGTTGGACGTATTTAGAAATGACGCGGAGGCAACAGGTTGATATGCCGAGGCAGTCGTAATTGATACGGGTAATGAATGCCAACGGCGATCGTCTTGGTCAACGCGGAGATCGGCAAGGAGGCGGACATCCTGAATGAGCTCTGCGCCCTGCCTGAGGTGGAGAAAGCGTTCCTGGTCTACGGGGTCTATGACGTCGTTGCCAGGGTGAAAGCGGAGACCATGGAGTCCCTGGAGAACAGCATCACCCTGAAGGTGCGGAAGATCGCCGGGATAAGGTCCACGCTGACGCTGATCGTAAGCCGCGAGTGCAAATAGTTCATCTAGGCCCAGATACTATGCCTTCCGTTCCAATGGAGCAAGCTGGTGGAGCCCTGGCGCAAAAGAAGAAGGGCGTATCCCAGAACGTCTATGAGAAGGACGTGGACGTTCTGATCCAAAGACTTTCTGTCGATGTCTCAGGAGAGGTGCAGGCCAACATCGAACGCCTGGCTCAGAGGTTGAAGGAGCTCAGGGACCGCAACATGCTCAAGATAAATCATTCCATCCTCGAGCTCATCGTGGCCAAGAACCTGATCACCGCTGGCTACGACGTCGATCTGGAACACACCTTGGACAGCGGGCTGACGTGCGATGTGTTCGCCAAGAAGGGAATGGGCACGTTCATCGTGGAGGTGGAGACTGGCTACGTTCCGCCCTCCCACGCCCTCGACCCCGTCGACTACATCAAGGCCCGCATCGCCAGCAAGATCGCTCGCTATAGCGGCTTCTGCAATCGCTTCGCCCTTGGCGCGCCGCCGCATTATATCATGCCCATCCCCCGGATGCTCACCAAACCGGCGCGCTTCCGCAGCCAGGAGGAGGTGGTCCAGGTGAAACGCTATTGCGACATGTACTACTCCAATCCCCCGGTCTCCCCGGACGAGATCATGCACGCGCACATCCATGTGGTGCAGGTGATCGATGTGGACCAGGTGCTCATCCACGAGGTCGAGCCCTCGGAGTACATTGACCACTCAGAGCAATGGTACGGTCTTGATAGCATCCGCGCTTCCCCGCCTCTCGGGCGCCAATAAGAGGTTTGAATATTGTGCGAGGGATAGGGGGCGCGAGATGACGCCCGCTGACAATCCTGTACTGTTCCTGGCCACCATCGCCTTCGTCTCACTGTCAGGAGTGATGGCCCCGGGACCGATCTTCGCCACCACCGTGGCCAAGGGCTATGGCGACGTCAGAGCGGGGATCAAGATCGCCACCGGACACGCGGTCATAGAGGTGCCCCTCATCGTAGCGATATTCCTAGGCCTGGACACGGTGCTCCGCAACGATATGGTCTTCTTCGTCATCGGCCTCGTGGGAGGCATCATATTGCTCTACATGGGCTACGACCTGATCCGCACCCGGGACACGCAGTTGAAGGAAGCGGATGCAGCGGGCAAAGGGTCCTTCCTCTCAGGCATAGTCATGACCGCCGCCAACCCCTATTTCATCCTATGGTGGGCGACGGTGGGAGCGGCGCTCATCGCGGGAGCGGTGGAGTTCGGCCTGATCATGCTGCCCCTGTTCATCATCGTGCATCTGGCCTGCGACTACGCTTGGTACTCATTGGTCTCGGTGGCGGTCTTCAAGACCAAGGAGGCCTGGAGCCAGAAATGGCACAAATGGCTGTTCGTGGCCTCAGGAGCGATCATGCTCTTCTTCGGAATCTACTTCTTGGCCAGCTCGCTTGGCAACCTGATGTGATGACCGAGGTCGTCTGTTTTAAAGACCCCACTCCCATATCTGGCCTCTAGGATGTCCAAGACCTACAAGGACCACAAAATCTACGGTTGTTTTACGCTCAATCGGCTGGTCTCGGAGCTTGGCATCGATCTATATCAGGATGGATTGGATGACAAGATAGACTCTATACTTGGCTCCAGTCCACGAGGCATTTCCAAGGAGGAGATCAAACATGAGATCCGCTCCAACCATTTCATGACGAACAAGGTCATCGAGAAGCTGGTGGAGGATGGACTGGTCACCGTAGAGCAGCACGAAGGTCGCTACGAGGTGCGCATCACCAAGGCGGGGGTGCTGTACATCCGCAAGTACAACGAGTTCTTCCTTTCCATCTACAGGGAGCAGATCCAGGAGCACTACCAATATCGAAGAATGCCTCACTGGGCGGACCGTGCAAAGTGAGCGTCTTATCTCTTCTTGCGGACAACGGCTCCCTATCGGCTCATGCCGCGATGTAAGGTATGAACTCGTAGGTGCCATCGTCGTTCTCGATGATGAGCTCCAGGGAGGAGACATAGCGCTTCCCCCAATGGGACATGGCCACCTGGGTTTCGGAGAGCAACTTGTAGGCCTGCTCGGATAGATCCTGCTCGGCCTTTCGCGTCCAGAGAGCGATGACCCGCGACGGTGGCATGTGGTTGTCCTTGCACACGTCCTCCGCGGCGGTCTTGAGCGCGGCCAGGTCCTCCGACCGGGGAGGATATCCGAAGACCTTCACGAACATCTGGTAGCCTGGATAACCGATCCCCAGGAGCTTCCAGAACGTTCCTGGTCTGGAACGCAAGTAAGCATCGAAGTTGTATAGCAGGCCGGAATTGCCCTTCAATATGGCCGCGACCTGGTAGTCATGGTTCGCGATCGCCTGGGCCATGCTTGGGCTTTTCGTCCGTAGCAGCTCCAGGAGCCTGAGCACCGCGCTGTCGCCCTTAGGCACGTAGACGACCGGGTCCTCGTCCCTCACTCGCACGATGGCCGCATGGCGTTGGGCATAGTAGCGCATGAAGTCGCCCAGGTTGCGGAGCATGGCCAAGGCCAAGACGCCGACCACGAAGAGAATGAGCAGCAACAGCCCCACGACTGTCTGACTACCAAGGGTAGCCAGCATAAGAATGAAATCGATGAAAAGCCAGATTCCGATGAAGATGGTGGCGTAGGTAACGAGCTTGCGGAACTTGGGGATCTCCGCATTCACCTCCTCGGCAAGATCGAAGACCGCGGAGATCGGGTTCTCCACCGCCCGTACATCGCCCCGGCTCATTCCCTTCGAACTCTGATTTCCATTATATAATACCCTCAGGAAGATTGTTGAGTAACACTCCTTCATGGCCTTACTAGATTGGTCCTAAGCATAGCACGGGACAGAGGTGAATTCCTCATGAAGGCAACCTACATCGGCATGATCTCGCTCGCGGTCGTCGCCCTGATGCTCACTGGAGGGATGAGCGGCGTCGTGAGCGCGGCTCCAGCGCCTAATCCCATCGACCGGATCAGGCTCGAGACTGGGCATACTAGCGAATGGAATGGCGGCGACTACGTGGCCGTGAACATGACCAAGGACGGTTCCGCCGGTTGGTTCGCGGTGGTGTACGGGACGGAGGCAAATCCAGCTCCCATCACGCTCGTGGGCGTCACCCTGCGCTATCTGGGCGGGGCTCAGGTCGTCGGTCCGAACGGCAACACCATCTTGGACGCGGTCCCGATACCTATCGTCACCGTCTTCGCACAGTCCTTGTTCGGGCTGCTGGAGTTCGATGACACAGGCATTGATACTCTCTTCGGCAGCTATGGAGCGGGGAACGGTCTCTTCGACTTCACCAGCAACCACACGTTCTTCTTCGAGGGCGCGCAGAAGTTCGAGCCATTGTACAAGTACGTGGATATGAAGCGCGCTTGGACCTTGTCTCCCATCACCTCGCTCACGGACACGGTCAACCAGAGCAAGACCTTCGAATTCTCGCTCTATGCTACTAATGTCACCTATTCAAAGGTCTACGACCCGACAATACATGCTGTGCGCGATGGCACCCCGGAGGACGGCGTGGTAGAGAAGATCGAGTTCCGGTTCCATATCGAGGCCACGGCCAAGGAGGTCACGGCCGAGGTGCCGTTCTACAAGGTCACCCTCGACCATGGAAGGATCACCCATTCCGAGCAGATCGCCTCCCGTGAGTACACTGGCGTGGCGGCGAACACCGCCTTCAAGTACGACCACATCGTGGAAGGCTGGGATCCCTACCCTGACGCGATCGATTCCCACCTCATGCTGGAGAACCTGCTGGTCTTCGGCGCGTTCATCCCGGAGAGGGTGGAGGAATGGTACAACGTGCAGTTCCTGAAGAGCCACCTGAGCGACGGGACGGGTTTGGCCAACTACGAGGCGGAAGGTAGCAACCAGACGGTCGCGGAGCAGAGTCAACTGCCTGGTCAGGCCCAGCTGCTCACCAAGGACAGCATCAGCTTCAAGAACAACTGGGAACGCTGCGGCATGCTGACCTGGGTAAGCAACGTGAGCGTGGACGGAGCGGAGAAGCAGATGTACTACCAGATCCACGCCGGCGTCGCTTCCGAGTTCCCCACGGACAAGAGGGATGGCCAGGTGAAGTTGCTTGTCATCCTGGGAGGATACATCTATCCGATGGGCGCGAACATCATGCATGACCCGTCATTCATCGGCGAGACGTTGCAGATCGACATGAACGATGGGCTCAAGGCGCTCCTGTTCGTGCTGTTCGTAGGCGTGGTGGTTATCGTCATCTCCATGATCGCGGCCCTCGTGCTGATCCGCCGCCAAAACAAGAAGGGGAACGAGAAGTTCAACCACCGCTCCCCACCAGAGTACAGGCAGCCCTAGGCTCAAAACCCCTTTTCCGCTTTTCTCATTTTCTTTTTCTTGCCCCTAGAGCAGAGCTCAGTCCCCGCGTCCCACCTGCATCATCTTCTCTAGGGGGAATCGAGCCCTGTGCATTACGTCCTCGGGCAGCTCGACCTCGTAATTCATCTCCTCCAGGGAACGTAGAACTGAACCCAGAGTGATCTTCTTCATGTTCGGGCAAAGCGCCCCGGGGATGGAATGGAAGACCTTCCCTGGCGCCTCCTTCTTCAGGCGGTGCAGGAGCTCCTGCTCGGTGGCGATGATGAACTCTCTGGCTTCGCTCTCCTTCACGAACCGGATCATTCCCTCGGTGGAGCGGACCGCATCCGCCAGGTCGAGCACGGCCGGCCGGCATTCGGGATGAGCGAGCACCTTCGCTCCCGGATGCCTGTTCTTCGCCGCGCGTATCATCTCCGGAGAGATGGAATCATGGGTTGGGCAATAGCCAGGCCAGAAAACGAACTCCTTGTCCGGAACGGAACGCTGCACCCACTTGCCGAGGTTCTCGTCCGGCACGAAGATGATCTTGCTGGCGTCGAGGGACCTCACGACTTTCACCGCGTTAGAGGAGGTGCAGCAGATGTCCGACTCGGCCTTGGCGGCGGCCGTGGTGTTGACGTAGCTGACGACCGCGGCGCCAGGATGCTTCCTTTTCATATCGAGCAGTCCAGACACGTCGAGCATGGCGGCCATAGGGCACTGGGCATCCTTCTCCGGTATCAGCACCTTCTTCTCGGGGTTCAAGACCTTCGCGCTCTCCGCCATGAAATCCACCCCGCAGAAGACGATGACGTCGGCATCGGTCTCGGCGGCTTGCATGGAGAGCCCGAGAGAATCGCCCACGAAGTCCGCCATGTCCTGCACCTCCGGCCTCTGATAGTTGTGAGCCAGGATGACCGCTTTCCTCTGCGCTTTGAGCTCCCGGATGCGATCCTCGACACGCATGAGGCTGCCAATCAAGGGCGGCGTATAAATAGGTTGGCTGGCTGCGACCGAAAGCCGTTCATCTCTCGAACTTCGCCGACGTTTGATCGAGCCGGTCCAGCTCCGCTTGGGTGAAGCTCCAGCCGACCGCCCCGGCGTTCATCTCCACCTGCTGCGCTCGGTTCGCGCCAGGGATGATCACCACCTCTGGATGACGAAGCAGCCAAGCCAGGGCACCTTGGGCCGTCGTCCTGCCATGCGCTTTCGAGCATTCTTCGAGAACCTGAAGCACCGGCTGCACCGCCTTCAGATGGGAATTGCGGAAGTAACGGGTTCTGGCCCGCCAGCCTCCCGGCCTCTTGCCCGGAGCATACTTGCCGGTCAGCACTCCTTGTTGCAGAGGGCTCCAGGCGATGATAGAGAGCCTTTCCTTTCGGCAATAGTCGAGCATGCCATTCCTTTCCGGCGCGCGATTTGCGAGATTGAAGTGCACCTGGTTGGAGACGACGTCGCAGCGCGAGAGGTAGGAACGGGCCTTCTCCAGTGTTTGCACGTTGAAATTGCTCACGCCGATGTGCCTGATCTTGCCCTCCCTGACCAACTTCTCCAAATTGCGCATCGTTGCCCGGAGGGAGAGCAGCGGATTGTGGAAATGGACCTGGTAGAGGTCGATGGCCTCCACTTGCAGACGCTTGCGGCTTCTCTCGGCGTGAGTGAGGACGGAAGAGGGCAGGAGGTGCAAGGGAGCGTACTTGCTGGCAATATAGAAATCATCTTTGGGAACGAGCTCACCGATCAGACGCTCCGAGGCACCCCCTCCATACACCTCGGCCGTATCGAGGAGGTCGATGCCCATCTCCACCGCTTTCTCGATGGCCTGGGCGATATCCTCCTTGCGATAGCTTCTCCCATATTCCCAATATCTCGTCGAACCCCAGGACCACGCCCCTAGGCCAACGGCGGACACCTTCAAATCGCTCCTTCCCAGGGTGCGAATCTCCATCGCCCCCAACAATCGGAATGCACTATATCATTTTGTCTGAGGGATCCATCGCCAGGAGCACCATCATCTTCCGGAAAGTCATTGTGGCTTGGCAAAACTATATCATTGGCCAACCGGATTTGAAGGGGTGGGCAGGGAGGCGACATGCAGGTCCAAGTGAGAAAGGAATTCTGCAAAGGATGCAACTTGTGCGTGGTGGTCTGCCCGACACGTTCGTTCGAGGAGGGTGAGGACATCAGCGAGAGAGGCTACTTCCCTCCTGTCGTCGCCCATCCTGAGAAATGCCCCAACTTCAAGCGCAAGACGAAGAAGAACGCGGTGTGCGAGATGTGCATCCTGACGTGCCCGGACCAGGCGCTCCGCTGGGATGAAGAGGCGGGGGCAGAGCCGTGAGACTCCCGCCGGGGACCTATTTCATGCAGGGGAACGAGGCCTGTGTCGAGGCGGCCATCTATGCCGGATTGCGTTTCTACGCTGGCTATCCGATAACCCCATCCACGGAGGTGGGAGAGGGGCTGGCAGCCAGGCTTCCTGAGGAGGGAGGGGTGTTCATCCAGATGGAGGACGAGATCGCCTCCATATCTGCGATTATCGGCGCTTCCTGGACCGGCGCCAAGTCCATGACGGCGACCTCTGGACCAGGGTTCTCCCTCATGCAGGAGAGCATCGGCTATGCCTCCATGACCGAGACGCCGTTGGTCATCGTGGACGCCATGCGAGGAGGGCCTTCCACGGGCCTGCCGACCATGCCCGCCCAGGGGGATGTCATGCAGGCGCGCTACGGCTCGCACGGGGACTATCCGATCATCGCTCTGGCAGCCTCCACCGTACAGGACATGTTCGACCTCACTATCCGGGCCTTCAACCTGACCGAGAAGTATCGAGTGCCCGTCATCCTCCTGTCAGATGCGGAGGTGGGACACATGAGAGGCAAGTCCACCGTTCCCACCTCGATCGAGGTCATCGACCGAGCCATCCGTTCGGATAAGGTCTGGCACGATGGTTTCGCCTATGACGAGAGCCTGGTGCCCAAGTTCCCCGTCTTTGGCAGTGGGTCGAGGGTCCATGTCACTGGACTTTCGCACGATGTGGCAGGATATCCGAGCAACGATCCGGAGGTGCACGAGGATCTCGTCCGCCGATTGAACGACAAGGTCACGAAGCACGAGGATGACATCTGCCGAGTGGAGACCATCCGCCCCAATTCCAGGAGAATGCTCGTGACCTATGGCTCTCCAGCCTTGGCCGCGCACGAGGTCCTGCGTTCCGATCCTGAAACCGGGATGGTGAACCTGAAGACCATCTGGCCATTCCCCGAGCGGCTATTGCGCCAGGCGATATCCGGGACAGAGGATGTCATCGTGGTGGAGATGAACCTCGGCCAAGCGTACCGGGAGGTGGAGAGAGTGGCCTGCGCCGAAGGACGCATCAAGACCAGGTTGCTTTCCAAAGTGGGAGGAGAAGTGACCACGCCATCGGAGATCGTGAAATTCCTCGGCAAGGGAGGTTGAGATGGAGTTCTTCGATCTGTTCCGGGAGGATAGATGGCCGCACATGTTCTGTCCTGGCTGCGGCATCGGCATGGTGATGAACTGCTTCCACCGCGCCTTCGCCGAGACGGGACTGGACCAAGACCGCACGGTCTTCGTCTCTGGCATAGGCTGCAGCTCCCGCATCATCGGTTACATCCGAGCGGACTCCATCCACACCACCCATGGCCGAGCCTTGGCGGTGGCGACCGGCATCAAACTGGCCAATCCGGACTTGAACGTGGTGGTCTTCTCGGGAGATGGGGACTTAGGGGCCATTGGCGGCAACCACTTCATCAACGCGGCCCGGAGGAACGTGGACATGTCCGTGTTCTGCATCAACAACTTCATCTACGGCATGACCGGGGGGCAGGCTTCCACCACCACGCCGCACAAGTCATACAGCACCACCACCCCCTATGGCAACAAGGAGTATCCCTTCGACCTTTCCGAGCTGGCGGTGACCGCAGGGGCCAACTACGTCGCCCGGTGGACCGTGCGCAACGTGAAGGAGCTGACCGCATCCATGCAGAAGGCCATGCAGAAGAAGGGCTTCTCCTTCGTGGAGATCGCCTCTCCCTGTCCCACTTCTTTCGGGCGAAGGAACCGTATGGCCGACCCCAAGCAGATGTTCGAATGGCTCAAGATCATCAGCGTGAAACGGGAGAAGAGCCAAGCTTGGGGGCTCGACCAGCTGGACCTCAACCTCGGCGGACAGATCACCGTGGGGGAGTTCGTGGAAAGGAATCGAGCCCCCTTCGGCATGATCGCCTGAGCTAGCGGAAATCAGGGGGAGGGATGGCCCGGGGATGGCTCTTGGGCTTGATATCCGCCGTGGAAGGAAGCCCTCTCCACAACCAGCTCAGGAAGAGGATGAACGCCATTCCCACGACCGACATGCCCACCATGCCCCCTCCGCCCAGCTCGTGTATGAACGCGAAGAGGATGAGGAAGGAGAGCACCCCGGACGCAAGGGCAAGCTGATGCCTCGGCTGCCATTGCGCCCCGTTCCCTGACCAGCGCCTTGCGGTGTTGAAACAGTACCAGCTGAGCAACAACACCACGGCAATCGGCTCAAGCGGGTTCACTCCCGTGGCAGGCAGTACCCACAGGGTGATGAAGAAGGTGGAGGAGAAGAAAGCGCCCAGAGCCAGGAAGCGGCGAGGCCGCAGCACTGGAACGTTGCGAGGGAGGAAGTAGTGCCGGGGAAGGGCGCGGGCCAACACGAACAGCGCGAACACCGATGTCAATGCCAGAAGATAGTTCTGCGGCTCAGGGACGTAAGGGGTGAGGAAGAGGGCCCCAAGCGCCACATCCAATGCCAGCACTCCGAACAGTATCTTGAGCGTGCGGTCGGTGACCCATCTACGGCCAGAGTCCTCTCGGAAGAGAAGGGTGATGAGCAGTATGGGGATGGCGATGCTGAAGACCGCGTGGTAGATGGCCAGCTCCGTGCTCCATATCCAGTTCACTCCTGCGTATCTGCCATAGGAGCCCAGGACGCCGATGTCCACCCAGTTGGGATCGAAGAAGGATTTGACCATCAGCCCCTCCTCGATGATGCCGTAGGCCACGCCCATGACCAATATTGAGGTCCAGCCCTTGTTCCAACGTACCACCAGCTCCCTGATGATCACCGCTCCGCTGCCATAGAGCCCCACCATGAAGGCGAGGCCTACCGGGTTGAGGAATTCCAAGGGCGGGGAAGAACCGGAGAGGAGCTCCCCTATGATCGGGGAAAGGAGGAATAACGCCAGGGCGGGGAGGTAGCTCCTCTTCGACTTCATCGATGCCCGATGCCAGATCTTCATTCATAAAGCAGTAGGAAACAATGATAACGGCCAGTAGCTCGATGGATCAAGACCGCAAGGCATCTTCGAGCTTCGCCGCCACGTCCGCGGAAGCATCGTCTACCGGCACCAACTCGATGTCTTCGGGGCGAGTCGCACCCAGTCCCAGCTCCACCGCCCTCTTGATCTGGTCCTGTTCGAAGACCGGCCTGCGTTCGATCTCTTCGGTGGTGCCATGCATCTTCAAGGCGGCAACGCCCACAGCATCCAGGGCCACGCGGTCCCTGGACGCCAGGGTCAGGTTCGCTTTCCATACCCGCCCACGCATGGGACCACCGGAGTAGTAAGACTCGACCCCATCCATGACCACTATGGTCGGATCATATGCGTAGTTCATCTCCGCGATCATCTGTCTCTGGTGGGGAGAGGAATGGAGCTCGTCCATGTCGAGGCGATGCACCATGCCTGTGGTCAGTTTGAGGGACATGGTGAAATGCCCCCCGTACTGATGGGTCTTAAGGCAGCACAAGCAGATGACACGGTCCGCGCGGAGCACCGGCCTGGCGAAGCGAAAGCCAGCCCGCCAGTGGCTCCCAGGCGGTTCGATTTTGGCGTACATGTCGTCCGGCATCTCGTCGAATAGAAGGCATTCGAAACCTTCCTCCTCGCCCAGGTCGAACATGCCTTTCTCCCCGAACACGTCTCTGGTGCTCGCCGGTCCGCTACGGTCCGCCACCGTCAGACTTCTCGGCGCTTCCACCTTAAGCATCTCCACTAGGGCCAGAAGGGTGTCGTTATGGGTGGACCCGGGCGCGGGATCGGCGGTGTTGAAGTTGGGCTTAATGAGGACGCTCCTGCCCTCGATGACAGGTAGGCCGATCTCCTTGACCACGCTCCTGGCCGCCCTTTTCCTGACCGGATCCAAAGCCACCGCCACCTTGGACGACAAGCACTCTACCCTCCGATCAATGCAATATTGCTCACAACCGATAACCTTTCCCTGACCTCATTAGCCGGTAGAACACAGAACAAATATTATCATCTCGGCAATGGCATCGTTGTCCTCATGGAGTGCTCCTTGCGCTTCTCTCTCGCTGGGCCAGACGGTATGAACATCAAGGCGGATGACGCCAAAGCAAGATTGGAGGCGGACTCCCTGAGCCTGGTCGCCAACGACGGTACCAGCTACTTCTTCTCCCTTAGGGACATCGTGACCACGCGGTCTCAGGACTTTCGCATCGAGGCCACCATGGTCAATGGCCAGTCGCTCGTTCTTTTCAAGATCGGGGACAAGTACGAGGACCTGGCGAAAGGCATCAACCGTTCCAGGAACGAGCAGCTCATCCGAGACCTGTTAATGCAAGAGCCTGTTAAAAAGCAGAGCGTGCCCGGGGAGCTGAGAATGGGAGCGCACGAAGAGCAGAAGCCGCTCATCTGCAAGTGCGAGGTGAGGGTGTACCAGAGCACGGTGGCCATCATGCCTGAGAAAGGCGAGTTCATTCGCCTGCCGCTCTCGAACCTCGCCGGGGTGAGCGTGGAGAAGTTCTCCCTGACCATTAGGAAGGAGGATGGGAGCTTCCTCACCGTTGGCAAGCTTGGACGGGAGCTCGAGCCACTCCGCAAGGCGATCGCCGAAGGCATGGCGGAGCAGGCGTTGCGCATCAAAGCACTATTGAAGGACCTGGTCCCGGAGGCGGACCCAGTCAACATCGAGAACGCCTCCAGATACATCAAGGAAGGCAAGGCGGTGAACCTGGCCCTCCTGGACCAGCTCGTCCCTGGTTCGTGGAGGGCGATGGAGAAGAGGCTGGAAGGCGCCGACCTCGGCCCCCAGTATCAGCTGCTGACTTCCCTTGGCATCAAGGAAAAGACCAGGGCGGGGATCAAGCGCACCCGAGGCGAGGAAGGCATCACCGACTACATCTGGCTCTTCGTTCCGATCACCTCGGCCTCAGACGGCAAGGCAGGCAATGCCATCGCCTTCGAGGCATCCTCTGAGGACGATACTGGCCGGGCGACCTATTTCTTCCGCATCGCCCCCCGTGAGGAGTTCAGGCGTTCGGGGGCGGAGGGCGAGAGCTTCGCCGACCTGGATCGAATATTGGACAAGATGAATGCCGCGCTGGAGGCGATCAACTTCCGCCGAGAGCCGATCTACCTGGAAGAGGGCAAGCTCTACACGCCGGAGTACTCCCGCTATCGCTATGCCATGATGAAGATCCCTGAGCTGCGTGATCTGAGAGCCCGCTTCATAGGGCGGGTGATCCACTCCGACCCGCTGCAATGGGCCACCGATGTCAGCGACCTACTGAGCTTCAACGTGTCCGCCAAGGACGACGACCAGCGCTGGGTAAAGAAGGAAGGAGAGCCCACCGAATGAGAGTCGAGGGGCCGGGATGAGACAATGAAGTACACACAGGGCAGACAGGGCCGGGTATTCGTCCTTCGCTTGGAAGACAAGGAGGTGCTCCATGAGACACTGGAGCAGTTCGCGGCGGACCATCGGATAGCGGCGGGCGTGGTCTGGGCGGTGGGAGCGGCGGATGAAGGCAGCAAGCTGGTGGTGGGGCCCAGGGACGCCGATGCCTCTCCGGTGGTGCCTTTGGAACGCACCCTGGAAGGGGTCCATGAGCTGGCGGGCGTGGGCACCTTGTTCCCCGACGAGGACGGCAGGCCGATCCTGCACATGCACGTCGCCTGCGGAAGACGGGACGGCACGACCACTGGCTGCGTCCGCCGCGGGGTCAGGACCTGGAAAACGCTGGAGGTGGTGATCTATGAGATCATCGGGGCACAGGCAAAAAGGGAGAAAGACCCTGCGACTGGGTTCGAGCTGCTCAATCCCAGGCGGCCGACCGTGACCGACCTATCACAGATGCGCTGAGCCTCCAGAGCTTCCAGCAACGGAAACTATTTTATCGGCCGCAAGGCAATCCGTCCAGCAGTGGGAGATGCGCGTCGGTGACGCGCGGCGAGAGGAGGAACGATCAGATGCCAGGGTATTCGATGCCATGCCGCTATTGCGGAGAACTGGTCCCGCCTGACGCGAACGTCTGTCCGTTCTGCGCCGGGGTGAGCCCGATCGGGCCATTGCGCTGTCCGAAATGCCGGGCGCCGATCGAGCTCAACCAGAAGGTGTGCAGCAATTGCGGGCTGGCCCTGATGATCACTTGTCCCTCATGCACCCGGGTCACATTCTTTGGACCTCACTGCCAGTATTGTCACGCGCCCACTCCCATCGTGTGCCCATGGTGCGGAGCGGTCCAGCCACCGGGCTGGGACAAGAAGAAATGCAGCAGTTGCAAGCGACCATTCATGGGAGGAAAAGGAGGCAAGTAGCTATGAGCGACGTCGGAGGCAGGTTCATCCCTTTCACATCGAACATGGAGGACAACAGCACGGACGCGGGTTTCCAGTTCACCTTCTTCTGTGATATCTGCCGCGAGGGGTACAAGAGTCGTTTCATAGAATCCTCGACCTACAAGAAGAGAGGGCTCTTCCGTGGCATAGGCCGGGTGGCTGGAGCTGCGGGCAACATCGCTGGAGGTTACGTCCACGGTGGGCATGACATAGGCTATGCGGCCCAGACGGGGGGCGATGTCCTAGGCGAAAAGTTCGAAGGGCAACCCCCGGAATGGCATAGGGAGCATGAGAAAGCGTTCGAGATCGCCACCAACGAGGCCAAAGGACATTTCAAACGATGTCCCCGTTGCCACAAATTCCTGTGCGACAACGACTGGAACGAGGAAGCGGGACTGTGCATAGAGGATGCGCCCCGGGAGGCGGTGGAGGTCGCCGCTGCCCGAGCGGACAAGATGAAGCAGGACATCCAGGAAAAGGCGCAGCAGACGCAGGTCTTCACGGGCGAGATAGAGCAGAAACAGACCCTCTGTCCCAAGTGCGGGAAGCCGGCCGGCGGCAGCCGGTTCTGCAACAACTGCGGCACGCCCTTAGGCATGATGGATTGCAAGGACTGCGGGGCCAAGAACCCGCCGGGCACGAGGTTCTGCGGGGAATGCGGCGGGAAGCTCTGAACGGACGGCCGCTGGCCCTCGGCCTCAGCTCTTCGTCGCTTGGTGGATGATCGAATAGCCCATCCGCTCTCCATGAACCTCCAGAGTCCCGGAGAACACCTGCACGTCGAGGAATGTTCCATCGGCTCGCCTGATCTGCATCGACGTCTTCGTGCTCTGTCCTGACCTCCGGTGTCTCGCTTCCACGAGGCTCTTCCCATGGGGCGGACGGCCCAGGTCTTGCATCGACATCGCCAGCAGGGAATCGCGATCGTAGCCGAACAACTTGCAAGCGGCCGCGTTCGCACCCTCCAGCCCACCGGTCTCAAGGTTCACCAGGATCATGGCCTCCGTGTTCTCCTGGAACAGGCGCTCATAGATCCCTTCCGAATCGCCAGGACGAGGGAGCGATTCCCGCCTGGAGACGGAACGACGCACCATCTCCAACAGCTCCTGGAATTTCAGGCCTGGCTTGCCTCCTTTCTGGAGATAAAAGGTCGCTCCGTTGTTCAAGGCGTCGATGGCCACATCCTCGCTCCCCTTCCCCGTGAAAAGGATGAATGGTGTGTCCCTGCCCTGCATCCTCAGGGTCTTGAGGAACTGAACGCCGTCTACGTTGGGCATTTGATAGTCGCAGATGATGGCATCGAATCTCTTCGTCTCCAGGGCCACGAGCGCTTCCAAGGGTGAAACAAGGGTTGTCACCTTGACGTCGCCATCGTTCTCCAGATAGGCCTTGGCGATATCCAGTAGGGCTGAATCGTCGTCGATGAAGAGTGCTGAGATTGTCTTCGTGTCCATCATCGGAGTCCAGATGGACCGAAAGGGCCATATTACTTATGCTATCCTTCTCTAGCTGTCCCGGATGCCAGATGCGGCTTATCTCAAATCCGAAGCGTGATAGGCATTAATATCGCTAAAGGTCATCGGATTGGACGAGATGGTGAGAGGCTGAAGGTCTCCGTACGCATAGCTGGCATGGGGGGGCAGGGCATCATCTTCGCGGGCATCGCCCTAGCCCGAGCTGCCGCTCTCTACAGCCATTGGGAAGGCAAGCCTCTAAACGCCATCCAGACCCAATCCTACGGTCCCGCGGCCAGGGGCGAGTCCTCCAAATGCGACGTGGTCATCTGCGACCAGGAGTCCTTCTATCCGTTCCTAGAGAGGCCTGATTTCTTGGTCCTGATGTCCAAACCCGCCTACGAGAAGTACATCGGATCGACATATCCAGGGACGGTGGTCATTATGGATGAGGATGCGATCGCGGATCGACCGGAGCTTACCTGCTACGAGCTCCCCGCAATGCGCCTGGCTGAAGAAATGGGCAAACGCTCCGCGGCCAATATGATAATGCTTGGGGCTTTGGTGGCGATCTCCAGTGCGGTGGACAAGGATGGCGTCTCCAAGGCCATCGTGGACGTCAGTCCTATGGGTAGCGAAGGACTGAACGAGAAAGCCTTCAGAGAAGGCCTCCTCCAAGGTCACAGGTTGCTGTACCAAGACTGAGCGTCTCACCGAGGCAGCAAGTTCTAAGTGGGACCGCGGGAGTATGGTGAGCGGTGGAGTACTTTGGACATCGATTCCCTGCGATCCGCGGGTCGGACCAGTCTGTCAGAGGCGGAGGTCAAGACGCTTCTAAGGGAGAAGGGCATCAAAACGACCGCTTTCACCACCCCAAAACGCTCTGATTTGGATACCCTAGAGATCGATTTCCCTGTTGCGGTAAAGGTATGCTCGCCAGGCGTTCTGCACAAGAGCGACCAGGGCGGGGTCTTCCTGGACGTGCGCGACCGAGGGGAGATGATCTCTCGTTACGATGACATCACCAAACGTTTTCCTGGGGCCGAAGTGCTCATCGAACCGATGGAGAAGAAGGGGTTCGAGGTCATCGTCGGGTTGACCAATGACCCAAACTTCGGACAATGCATCATGTTCGGCAGCGGGGGGGTCATGGCCAACCTGATCCAGGATGTGTCTTTTCGCTCGGTACCGATAGAGAGCAAGGATGCCGAGGAAATGATCCAGGAGACCAAGGCCCGGCACGTCTTCGAGGGCTTTCGGGGGTTGAAGGCGGACCTCGGCTCTACGGTGGACCTGCTGATCAGGGTCTCGGAGATGGGTGATGAGCTCAAGGGTCACCTGGACCAGCTGGACCTGAACCCAGTGATCCTCCACCAGGATGGCTACGTGGTGGTAGACGCGAAGATGGTGCTCCGATGAGCGCCAGTGTCTTTGGTAGGAGATGAGCGTCGAATGACGAGCAAGAGAGAGGAGCTGGCGTCCCGCTATTTCAACTGCTCACTGAGGGAGAGGGCGGTTTTCGAGGCGGGTATCAAGCTTGGAACGATCCATCACCAGTTCGTGGGCACGCCTATCTGCGCGGCCAACGTCGACATCCTGGAGAAAGCGATCCAGGATGGCGTGGGAGTGCAGCCTTTCGTTGAAGGGGTGAGGGTGCACATCGACCGGTCAGCGCTGAGAGGCAAGAAGGATGCCTACGACTACCAGACCCTAACGGGCAATATGATGGAGGTCTCCCTTGTCATCAAGATCGAGAATGTCCGGGTCAAGGCTGAGATGCGGTACATCGAGGAACTCAACTACCCCCTGATGTTCGTTCGCGAAGTGATGGATGTCATTTGAGCGCGCTCTTGTCACAATGCGCACAGAGACCATCAATAAGAGCAGCGCCACATCTAGGACAGATCGCAAGATCCTCGACCCTGTTTCCTCCCACGGCCAGACGTAGATGGGTGGTCCCCATCCTCGCTTCCAAGTCCCTGAGGAAAATCCAAGGCCGGCTCAGCAGAAGAAAGGACGCGATGACCAGCAGTCCAAAGCCTGCGAAGTAGGAGATGGCGAGCGCTGCATCATCAGCATCATTTCCAAGCATGCCGCGGAACGCTTGTTCAAGCAGTTGAGGACCGAACAAGACGATCACCAGCCCACTGATCGTCATCACCGAAGCTGCGATGAGCATATCTCGGCGCAGTCGGGGCCATGCGTTCCTTGTAAGCTCAGTGGCGGAGGTCAAGGTCATGCCTTCCTACCCTAGGCATCCGAATCCGGTCAGTTGATATTAGCTTTCGCGGCGGTCCAGCTACAGTCGAAATTTGATATAGGATTCAATGATCGTTGAAACGCGCCCCACCTCCGACCAAGCCAGGTGACGTCACCAAGAAAAAGGTAGTTAAACAAGAACTGCCATATCGGAAGCCCATCTGATTGTTGGAGGGGCCTTTGGATGGATTGTCCTACCCCTCGGTGGATAGGATGAACAATATCAAGATCGGCATCACGGGCTTGCCCGGAGCGGGCAAGACGCACGCTCTTATCAAGGTCATCGAAATGCTCGAGGCGGAAGAGATCATCGTCGGGGGCATGATCACCGAACCGATCATCGAGGACAATCGCCGGATAGGATTCTCGGTCATGGACTGGCGCACGAAGCAGAAGTCCGTTCTAGCGCACACGGAGATCCAGAGCAAGTTCATGGTTGGCAAGTTCGGCGTGGACCTGACGATTCTGGAGAGCGTAGGGGTAGCGGCCTTGATGCGCGCTTGTGAAGAGGCGAACGTCATCGTCATCGACGAGGTGGGGAAGATGGAGGTGGAAAGCGAGAAGTTCGTAGGGGCGGTCAAGTTCGCTCTGGACGTGGAGAAACCCATGCTGCTCACCTTGCACAAGAAGTCCCGCAATCCGCTGCTCCAGGACATACGACGGCGAGATGATGTGCGGATCCTCGAAGTGACGCCTATCAACCGGAACCTTCTGCCTTACAAGATCATGAAGCTCATGAAGGGCGAGCTCCTGTGAGCATTCTGCCCGATTCAGTCCAAATCCGTGAGGGAGCGACCAGTCTTCTCATCCCTCAGGTGCATTCGGAGAAAGGCCCAGGCAAGCGCATGGGTCAGGTGTTCTTCAACGAGCAAATGGCCTTCAACCGGGATGTCTCGGTGATGTTCACGAGGGCATCCGGATTCCAGGGTAAGAGAGTGCTCGATGCCATGGCCGGCACCGGTGCCAGAGGGATACGGATTGCAAACGAGGCCACGCCGGGATCGGAGGTCGTCATCAACGACAAGGATCCGCGGGCCGCAGGCTACATTCGGGCCAACATCGAGCTCAATCACCTCGAGAACGGCCGAGCCTCGAACCTAGACCTGCGATGTCTCTTGGCCACGGAGGTCTTCGACTATATCGACCTGGACCCGTTCGGAAGCCCGGTCCCTTTCGTGCAAGCCACATTCCAGGGCCTGAAGCGGAACGGAACGGTGGCCATCACTGCCACCGACACCGCGCCCTTGGCCGGAACCCACGCCAAGAAATGCGTGCGCCGCTACATGGCCCGGCCGTCGCGTTCGCCGTTCGGACACGAGACTGGCCTGCGCATTCTCATCGGCTACCTTGCTCGCGAGGCAGCGCAGCTGGACAAGGGCGTGAGGCCGCAGCTCTGCTTCTACGCCGATCACTATTTCCGCTGCTACCTGCGCGTCAAGGAGAACGCCGCGGCCGCGGACGAGGCATTGGGGCATCTTGGTTTCATGGATTTGGACGAGAAGAGCAGGGAACGCTCGCTATCGACCGATGCGAAGAAAGGTAAGATTGGACCTCTTTGGATCGGAAGTCTCTTCGATCACGATCTGCTCGATAGAATGGAGGTGGGAGAGGACCTGCAGCACCCAGTCCGCTGCGCCAAGTACCTTGGGCTCTGGAAACAAGAGCTCGATGTACCTTACTTCTACGAGAACAACGAGCTTTCCTCCCTGCTCAAGATATCACCACCAGTGCTGGACCGGGTTGTGACGGAGCTTTCTGTCCGGGGACGGGCATCGAAGACGCATTTCTCGCCTTCAGGATTCAAGACCGACGTGCCCTTCGAAGAGGTCCTCCAGACGTATCGTGACATGGCGTGACCTGACGCACCAAATGCTTTATTTACGGCATGACCGATGGCAAGCTGGTGAGCGACTGACCTCTCTTGCGGTAGTGGGCACCCAGTGGGGTGACGAGGGCAAGGGCAAAATCACTGACTTTTTGGCCGAAGGCGCCGACATGGTGGTGCGTTTCCAGGGCGGGGCAAATGCCGGCCATACCATCGAGATCGGGAAAGAGGTCTTCGCGCTGCACCTGCTCCCCTCAGGCATTCTACGAAAAGGCGTCATCAATGTCATCGGCAACGGCCTGGTGGTCGACCTGGAGGCACTGGAGGAGGAGATCGCCATAGTCAAGCAGAGCGGAAGGAGCATCGATGGCCTGCGCATCTCCGACCGGGCGAACGTGGTCATGAGATACCATCGGATGATGGATGGACTAGAGGAAAAGCACCGCGGAGCAAAAGGGGTTGGCACTACTGGACGAGGGATCGGGCCTTGCTACGCGGACAAGGTCGCCCGAAGCGGCATCCGCATGTGCGACCTGGTGGAGAAGGAATCGCTGAAGGAGAAACTGGATATCATCTATCCGACCAAGGAGAGGGTGTTCCGCGCCTTCGGAGGGGAGGGATTCCCAAGCAAGCAGGAATTGCTCGATCAACTGCTCCACTACGGAGAGATGTTCGGACCGAACATCTGCGACACCTCCGTGCTGGTGAACGATGCCATCGAGAAAGGCAAGCGAGTGCTTTTCGAAGGCGCCCAGGGAACGATGCTGGACATAGACCACGGCACCTATCCCTACGTAACATCGTCCAGCTGCGTGACCGGGGGAATATGTACAGGAGTGGGCGTAGGACCCGCCCATGTCCAGGAAATCATTGGCGTGGCTAAAGCGTACACCACTAGGGTAGGAGCGGGACCGTTCCCTACCGAGCTTTTGGAAGACACCGGCAAGCTCCTATTGACCAAGGGCGGCGAATTCGGAGCGACCACCGGAAGGGCGAGACGCTGCGGGTGGCTGGACATGGTCGTGGTGCGATATGCGGTCAGGCTCAACGGCATCAATTCCCTGGCCTTGACGAAGTTGGACGTGCTCAATGGCATGAAGACGATCAAGGTGGCCACCGCCTACGATATCGATGGAAAGGGAGTGGAGAACTTCCCCGCCAGCCTCTCCAAGCTCGCCCGGGCGAAGCCGGTGTACGAGGAACTGGACGGCTGGGAGGACTGGGGCGAGGGAAGATCGGCCGAGGTGGCGAAGAAAGGATACGAAGCCCTGCCACGATGCATGAAGGACTACCTTGGCTTCGTCTCCAGACACGCAGGGATACCGATCAGCATCATAGGCATCGGCAAGGAGCGGAACGAGACCATCGACCTGCGCCACCACCCGATCTCCAGACTGGACGGTTACTGAACATCATCTCCCTCGTCTGATCTTGTTCATTTGTTGCTGACGATCAGGGAAGCTTGGCGATATCGAAACCCTTCTCCCCGAGCGGTTTGGTGGCATCAATGCCGACCTTGGAAGTGATCCCTTCGGTGCTGGGATCGAGGGAAGAGCCAGCGGCATTGTTCACCACTACCAATCCGCGACTGGCCTGGAACCTCGTGGCCACGGCCCACTCCACCTGCCGATCGTCGTAGATGTCCACGTCCTCGTCCACGATGGTGACCTTCTTCATGGATGGATGCCCGGAGAAAGCGGCCATGATGGCGTTCACTCCATCCCCTTCCTTGTTCTTGGTGACGGAGACCACTCCGTGGAGCCAACAGCATCCGCCTTCGGTCAAACGCACGCCGTGCACTCGAGGAACGACCTGTCCGACCGAGCGATAGATCATCGGTTCCCGGGGAAGTCCCATGAGCAGGTAGTGCTCCAGACCACCGGGCAGGATGATGTGAAACACTGGATCACGGCGCATGTACAAGCGGTCGATCTCCACCACCGGCTGCTTCCTCACGTCATCGTACGTCCCGGTGATGTCGACGAACGGCCCCTCGTCCACCGTCTCCTTGGTGATCCTGCCCTCGAGAACGAACTCGGCATGTGCTGGCACCAGGATCCCGCCTTTGGTCCTGGCGGCCTCCAATGGTTTGCCGGTGCATTCGTAGCGCAGCGCAGAGGCTATCTCCAGCTCATCCTGGACGTAGTCGGTGGAGGTGGCCGCGGCCAGAAGCACGGATGGGCAAACTCCGATGCAGAACGCCACCGGCAGCTCCTTACCCTTGGCCAGACTGGAACGGAACATGGTGTACAAGTGCCTCGGGACAAGGCGGATGGCGAAACGCTTCTTGTCCAGGAGCATCAGCCTGTGGAATGAGACGTTGCGTTTGCCCTCGAACTCAGAAACGCCCACCCCGGCGGTTACATAGCGGCCGCCATCGCGAGGATAGAACTTGGGTATGGGCAATGTGGTCAAATCGAAATCCTCGCTCATGGTGTCCATCCATCCCGGGTTCTTGATCTCGGTCGGAGGGCGGGGACGAGTGCTGGCCGCCAGCATCTTCGCCATTATCTCCTCCCTCTCGATGCCCAACGCCTCAGCGATGCGGGACCTATCGGCGAAAAGATTGCCCACGGCCTCGTAGCCGTTCAGGTGTCTGAATCTGACCGGAGTGGATGGATGTTCTAGGAGAATCCGGGTGACATCGTACTCGAGGGCTACTGGCTCCTCGACCACGAAAGCATTTTTGGTGCCGGACAGGATGCCTCGCAGGGACATGACCGGTAATCTGCGCGACGGTATTTAATCCTCCACTGGGGCGGGGTTGTCAATAGGACGGCCGAAGCAGAAGCCACTCCTTGTAGCGCTGGAGGACCTCGTCCGCATGGCGGGCGGCCATCGGCTCCTGCATAAGCACGCTCTCAATGCCCGGGATGTCGTCGTAGTCCAGACCGTCCATCGCGGTCACGCACCGGTCGGCGGTTCCAGGATCAACGAAGCGAAGCAACAACTGTTCCATGAACGATTCCGGGGATTGCCTGGCCATCCTTTCGCCGTGGGAGCATGCGTTCCCCCGACCTTCAGCCTTCCGCCATGCTGACGAAAGCTCAAATACGGAGCTATGCGATTGGCCGCCGATGTCGGACGAGATGACGAAAGAAGCGATCAAGAAGTACGCCTTGCAGAACGCTGTACTATACGGCGGCAAGGCGAACCCCAAGGCCGTTTCGGGCAAGGTGCTGGCGGAGGAGCCAGATCTGAGGCCGAGGGCCAGGGAGATCCTTCCGCTCATAGAATCCATCGTGGCCCAGGTGAACCAGATCCCTCTGGAGGAGCAGAAGCGTTTGCTGGAGGGCATCGACGCTTCCCTGCTCAAGCGAGAGGTGAAGGAGCGCACTCATGCTCTTCCCGATCTCCCTGGCGCAGAGAAAGGCAAAGTGGTCATGCGCTTCGCCCCCGGTCCCTCGGGGCCGCTGCATCTGGGACACACCCGGGTCGCCATCCTCAACGACGAGTATTGTCGCCGCTACGACGGCTGCTTCATCAACCGCATGGAGGACACCAACCCGGACAAGATCGATCCCGATGCCTATGACATGATCCCCGAGGATCTAGAGTGGCTCGGTGTCAAGGTCGGCAAGACGATCATCCAAAGCGAGCGTTTCGAGCTCTACTACGACATCGCCAGGCAGTTGATCGAAATGGGCAAAGCCTACGTATGCACGTGCCCAATCGACGACTGGCGCAGATCCAAGGAAGAGATGAGGCCCTGCCCACACCGCGAACTAGCGCCTAATGAGCAGATGGAGAGATTCGAGCAGATGCTGGCCGGACGATGTGAGGAGGAGAAGGCGGTCCTGGTGATAAAGACCGATCTGCATCATCCCAACCCGGCCATTCGCGACTTCGTTGGGCTTAGGATCGTCACCTCCACACCTCACCCTCGCACAGGCACCAAGTACTGCGTCTACCCCATGATGAACTTCAGCGTGGCGGTGGACGATCACGCTCTCGGTCTGACCCATGTCATTCGGGGAAAGGACCACCTCAACAACACCCATCGCCAGGAATACATCTTCGAATACTTCGGCTGGAAGCGGCCTTGGTACCATCACTATGGCCTGGTCTCCATCCCGGAAACGATCCTGAAGACCTCCACCGTGGGAAAAGGCATCAAGACAGGCGAGTACACCGGTTGGGACGACGTCCGTCTCGGCACCGTGCGGGCCATGGCCAAACGAGGCATCCTTCCCGAGGCCATCCGCGCCTACTGGATCGACTGCGGCATCAAGGGCGTGGACGTGGAGTTCACCTGGGACACGCTGTATGCGTACAACCGGGACCGAGTGGACAAGATCGCCGACCGATCCTTCTTCGTCTGGGACGCGACGCCCCTGGATATATACGGTGTCGATAGGCTGGAATCACATGCGCCGGTACAACCTGACTTCCCGGAGAGAGGGGTCCGTAAGAGCACGATGAGCGGAGAGCCGATACGTGTGTACGTGGTCAAGGACGACCTCAGGCACCTAGAGGAACGAGGGAAGGTGCGTCTCAAGGACCTCTGCAACCTGGAGCTGAGGGAGGGAAAGGCGTACTACATCGGAAATGACCTCTCCATCCTCAAGGAGAAGGTGAAGATCATCCACTGGGCGCCACCCGACTCCCGAAGGTGCGAAGTGTGGATGCCCGATGGAACGAAGAAGACCGGTTTGGCCGAACCCTTCGTCAAGGACGAGAACGACCGGACGATGCAGTTCGAACGCTTCGGCTTCGTGCGCATCCAGAGGTCAGAACCGGACGTGCTCGCCTACTTCTCCCATACCTGATCAGAACACGGAGAAGAGGAAGTGAGCGGTCCCTCCCAGAAGGAACGCGAGGGTAACGGACGCCAAGGTCACTTTGGCCGCATCCCTTGCCCCGAACTCCCGGGTCATCACCGCCAGGGCGGACAGACAAGGCATGTAAGTGGCCATGATCAAGGCGAACACGAAGAGCTGTTCATTGCTCAGCACTGAGTTCAGTTGCGAGGTGCCAAAGAGAACCACCAGCAGCTGCATGGCCATCTCCTTGCGCAGGATCCCGAACATCAAGGCGATGATGATAATCGGAGGCAGGCCCAGGAAGCCGAGGGTAAAAGGGGACAGCGGTCCGACAAGGGCATCGAGCACTTTGAACTCCATGAGCAGTTCCAGCACGATGCTGCCCCCCAATAGGAGGGGGAATGCCACCGTGAAGAAGTCCTTGCTGCGCACCTGGGTCTTCCACAGCACGTTCCGGAGGCGAGGCCAGGTGAGGTCAGGGATCTCCAATGCCAGAGACGTGGGCTCGAAGCTCAGCGCCTTGTGCAGCAGCCTTCCAAGAACCAAGAGGATGATTAAGAGGATGATGTAGATGGCCACGGCCCACAGGAGGCCAGCATAGTTGCCCACGGTTCCCATGATCACCGCCGTCTGCGCGGAGCAAGGAACGGCCATGATGGTTATGGTGGCTAGAATAAGACGTTCTCTCCGGGACTCCATCACGCGGGTGGCGAGTATGGCCGGCACGTTGCAGCCCATGCCCAAGATCATGGGGATGATGGCCCTGCCGTGCAACCCCATCTTGTGCATGATGCCATCGAGCAGTATCACCATCCTAGGAAGGTAGCCGGTGTCCTCTAGCAATCCCAGGATCAGATAGAAGACCACGATGTAGGGGATGACGATGGAGAGTATCGCTTGCAGGCTCAGGTCGACGCCTTTCGCCAGCGCTAGAGCGAACGGTCCACCGGCGTTCGCCAGATCGATGAAGAAGTTGCCGACCAGGGCTTCGTATGCACCGAGGAGGACGGACTCCAGTAATCCCCCTACGAATATCACGGTGAGGAAGACGCCGGCCAGCACAGCCAACATGATGGGGATGCCGGTCCGGGGGCGCAAGGTCAGGTCGGAGATCTGGTCGGCGCGGCCTTTGGGAGGGATGCGATCGCTGATGACCTCCTTGGCGATGCGTCCGGCCTCGCCGTAACGGTCGCGGTTGATGTGGACCGCGATCTCCTCCCTGTGGTCTCTCCGGAACTCATCTCTATCCCGCTCGACCTTGACCTTGAATTCGTGCGAGAACTGCTCAGCGAAAAAGGGGTTTCCTTCGAGCAGTTTGATGAGAGCACCGCGTGTCGGAAACCGGGCAGTCTTGCTCTCCGGTTCAAGTGAGAGGTTCCCTATCATCTCCTCGATGTGCCTATCATAGCGCACCTTGAAGTCGGATGGCTTGACCTGCGCAGTGAGCAGCACTTCCACCAGGTCCTCGACGCCCTCACCAGTGATGGCCACGGTTGGAACGATCGGCACTCGGAGGATGCTTTCCAGGCGCGTGATGTCCACGTGGTAGCGCTTGCGAGCGACGTCCATCATGTTGAGCGCCACCACCACCTTGAAACCGAGCTCGATGAGTTGGAACACCAACACCATGCTCTGCTCCAACCGAGTGGCGTCGGCGACGGCCACGATCACGTCCAGTTCCTTCTCGGCCAACAGTCTGGTGGCCACCGTCTCGTCTTCCGAAACGCCGGTCAGCGAATAGGTCCCAGGCAGATCGTGAAAATTGAGCCTCTGTCCGCCTCGATAGACCGCCCCCTCTTGGAACTCGACGGTCGTTCCGGGGTAGTTGGAGGATATCGCTCCAATCCCCGTCAGCTTGGAGAAGAGGACGGACTTGCCCACATTCGGCTGACCGATCAGTCCGATCTCCATCTCCCGCTCCCCATAATAATTAGTTCCTAGCCTTGCCGGCCTTTGTTCCCTGATCCGAAAACCTCTGCATCAGCACGAGATCTGCGTATTCCTTGGCCAGGGCAACCCGACATTCCCCTATTTTGACCAAAAGAGGTCCGCCAAACGGAACGTGCTCCTCCAACGACACCTCTCTTCCTGGAACGAAGCCCATGGAGATGAGGCGCCGGATGCTGGCCGAATCCTCGCACTTCAGATAGATGATCAAGCCCTTCTCGCCCGCCTTAAGATCTCTCAGTGGCACGGCGGGGTCGCCCGGGCAGTTGATGCAATCGCCATCTTCGCACTCCGGGATGGGATCTCCGTCCGGACAGTATCGTGGATTGTTCGTGATCTGGCAGATCTTCCTCTCCGACTCATCAGAGATGACGTGCTCCAAGCGGCAGGCTTCCTCGTGGCTCTGGCTGCGCCGGACCCCGACCACGTCCACCAGGAATCGTTCCAGCAGCCGGTGCTTCCGCTTGATCTTGCGTGCGATGAGCAGCCCTTCGTCAGTCAGCGATGCACCCTTGTATTTCTCGTACACGAGGTATCGATCAGCGGCCATCTTCTGCACCATCTCCGTCACACTGGCCGGGGCTACCTTCATCTTGGCCGCGATGTCGCTCGTCCTCGCTGTTGAACCCTGCCGTGTCAGGTCATAGACGCATTCCAGGTACTCCTCTGCGATTTCGCTCAGCATCAAAGTCAACCGAGGGAGCATTCTCTATTAAACGATTTCGGATGACCTAAAATAAGGAACGAAGAGACTCCAGTTCCGTGCGATATCCTAAAGGATGCTTCTCATATGTCCTTGAAAGGCACGATGTCGCAGCAAGTACAGGCATTGCACATTGTCTGGAACGTCAGAGTGCTCAGGCCGTGCATCTCAAGGATCCTTCTGTGCCCTTTGGCTAGATCGAGCATTCTCTCAGGCTCCAGATTCGGGAGCTGGCCCAGAGCCTCCTCGAGCGACTCGCGGTTCAGCTCGTTGACACGAAGAGGTCTTAGAGTGGCTACGACCCCTATCCTAGCCAAAGCTTCCACCCCGGCAAGCACGTTCTCGTCGCTCTCCCCCAATCCGTAGATGATGTTGGAGCACACCTTGCCTTTGCCGAAGATCTTCACCGCATGCTCCAGCGCCTGGAATATCCAATCGAGGTCCAGTTCCCCGCAGACCTTCTGGAAGATCTCTCGGTCAAAGCTCTCGACGTTGAGCTTGATCTCGTCCGCCCCCGCCTCTTTCAGCTGATCGATCTGGTCCAACTCGTCGACGTAGGGCTCCACCCCGATAGGAACTTGGGGCAGGGACCGGCGGACTTCGCGAACGATGTAGAGCATCTTCTGCAAGGTCTGTTTCGGCGAGCCAACGACCGCAGAGGTGAGCGCCACCGCCTTGAAATCCGGGCGCTTGGACTGTTCTCTGACCAGATCCACTATCTTCTCTGGCGTGAGGCTTTTGGTCACTTGCTTCTCCAGCCGCCGGGAGGTACAGAACTTGCAGTCGTACATGCACTCGGTCTCGATGTTGTAGAACGCTTGTTCCGGTGAGTGTGCCAGCGTCGGCTGGACGTGCACGTGCTCGATGAACACCTCCCCCTCTCTCAGCAGCGCGAACTCCTCGCCCCGCTTGGCCAGTTCGAAATCGCCCTCCTCCCTGGAGATGGCCTTCTTGACTCGATGGCCCTCGAATTCCAGAACGATCCCGATGGACCCGGCCCCGGGACCGGCGGTGGAACGGCTGGGCAGGAAAGGCAGTCTCAGCTCCGGAGCGACCTTCACCTTGCCCCCTGCCAAAAGGATCGCTTTCTTGCGCGCGACTGACCTCATATTCGCTTCCATTTCGCGCCCTCGGCCGTATCTTCCAGCTTGATGCCCTTCTCCGCCAGTCGGTCGCGGATACTGTCCGCGAGGTCGAAGAGCTTGCGCTTCCTCAGCTCCTTCCTGACCTCGATGAGGATCTGAACCACGCCGTTCAGCGTCTCCTCCCCCGCTTTCTCCTGGGGCAGGATGCCGAGCACCTGGTCCGCCTCCTCCAAGAAGGAAAGGAGGTCACGCACTCCCGTCTGGCTCAGCTTTCCCTCCGCCTGCAGACGGTTGGTCTCTCTTGCCAGATCGAAGATGACCGCGATGGCCGCCCGCGAGTTGAAGTCGTCGTCCATCTCCTCGATGAAGTCCTTCCGGGCCGTTTCCACCAGCGGGCCAGCGTCATCCTCCCCTTTGGTCGTGGATAAGGTCGCCTTCAATTCGGCATAAGTGCCGTGCAGCCGCTTGAGCGAGGCCGCCGCCTCCTCCAGTGCCGCATCTGAATAGGCGAGCGGACCGCGGTAGTGAGTGTTGAGCAGGTAGAAGCGCGCCTCTTCCTTGGAATGCTTCTCCAGCACCTGGCGCACGGTGAAGAAGTTCTTCAGCGACTTGGCCATCTTCTCTTCTTGCACTTGGAGCATGCCGTTGTGCAGCCAGTAGCGGGCAAGCGGTTTGCCTGTGACGGATTCCGACTGCACGATCTCGTTCTCGTGGTGGGGGAAAATGAGGTCGTTGCCGCCTCCGTGGATGTCCAATGTCGCCCCGAACAACTTCATGCACATGGCCGAGCATTCGATGTGCCAGCCTGGCCGACCCTCACCCCAGGGGCTTGGCCATGATACCTCGCCCGGTTTCGCACCCTTCCAAAGCGCGAAGTCCGTGGGGTTCCTCTTTTCCTCATCCACGTCCACCCTCGCGCCAGCCTTCAGCTCATCGATCTTCATGCCCGAGAGCTTGCCGTAGTCCTTCACCCTGTCCATGGAGAAATAGACGCTGCCGTCGCCCGTTCTGTAGGCAGAGCCGGCGGCCTCTATCATCTTCACCAGTTCGATGATCTCCTGGATGTATTCCGATGCCTTGGGGTACTTATCGGCGCGCTTGACGCCCAGCGCCTCCGCCTCCTGAAAGTAGCGCTCGATGTACATGGAGGAGAGCTGCAGCGCAGGCACCCCCACTTCGTTCGCGCGGTCGATGATCTTATCGTCGACGTCGGTGAAATTGGTGGCGTGGACGACCTTGTAACCCTTGTATCGGAGGTAGCGGGCGATCATGTCGAAGACGACCATGTTCCGCGCATGCCCCATATGAATGTCATCGTAGACCGTGACGCCGCAGACGTACATGTTGACCTGATCATCGTTGAGCGGCTGGAAATCCTCCTTGCGCTTGGTCAGGGTGTTGTACACCTTCAGGCCCACGGCATCATTCCTCGCAGCACAGAACACGCTCAGCCTATTTCTCTTTTCTCCGCTCCTCCTCGAGGGCGAGCATGCGCTTCTCCAGTTCCACCATATGATGGTTGACGTCCACAAAGGCGTCCACCAATGGATCTGGGAGTTGATCGTGCCTTAGGTCGATCTTCATGGTCAGGCCATCCCGCTTGACCACTTTTCCCGGGACTCCGACCACCGTGGAGTTCGGAGGAACGTCCTTCACCACCACCGAACCGGCGCCGATCTTCACGTCGTCCCCGACGGTGATATCCCCTAGTATCACGGCGTGCGCACCGATGGTCACGTTGTTGCCGATGGTGGGATGCCTTTTCCTTCCCTTGTCCGCGCTCACGCCTCCAAGGGTGACTCCCTGGAAGACCGAGACGTTGTCGCCGACAATGGCCGTCTCACCGATGACCACGCCGACGGCGTGATCGATGAAGAACCCTTTGCCTATGGTGGCCCCCGGATGGATGTCGGCCCCCGTGAGCACTCTGGCGAAGTAGTTCACTGACCTGGCCAAGAAGAGATTCCCCTTCTTGTAGGCGTTATGCGAAAGGCGGTGCAGGAGAATGGCGTGCAGTCCCGGGCTGAAGAACAGCGCTTCCTTGTAGGACTTTGCCGCCGGATCCCGCTCCAGAACGGTGACGACGTCTTCCTTCCAGCTCATGGCGATACTTCATTTTGAAAACAGGTCCGTGCTCAAATACCTTTCTCCGGAGTCTGGCAGCAGTGTAACCACCGTTTTGCCAGGGCCAAGTTCCTTGGCCACCAGGACGGCCGCATGGACCGCCGCTCCCGAAGAGATACCGGCCAGGATCCCTTCCTCTTTGGCAAGTCGTCTCGCCATCTCCTTCGCCTCATCGTCGCTCACCTGAATGATCCTATCTAACATGCTCCGGTCCAGGACCTTGGGGACGAATCCCGCGCCGATGCCCTGTATGCCATGCGTCCCTGGGCTTCCTCCGGAAAGGACCGGCGATCCTTTCGGCTCGACCGCCACGATCAGACAGGATGAACGAGAGCGCTTCAGAACGCGGCCCACGCCCATGATGGTCCCGCCGGTTCCCACCCCGGCCACGAAAGCGTCCACCACCGGCTGGTCCTGCAGTATCTCTTGACCGGTGGTTCTCTCATGGATATCGGGATTCGAGGGGTTCTCGAACTGCATGGGCATGAATGAGTTCGTCTCTTTTCCGCAGAGTTCCTGGGCGCACGAGACCGCCCCTCCCATGCCTTCTGCCCGGGGCGTAAGCACGATCTCTGCCCCCATGGCCCGGAGCAGACGCTGCCTCTCCTGGCTCATGTTCTCTGGCATGGTGAGGATCAGCCTGTACCCCCTGACCGCACAGACCATCGCCAATCCGATGCCAGTGTTGCCGGAGGTGGGCTCGATGACGCACATGCCAGGCTTCAACCTGCCAGAGCGCTCGGCATCGTCGATCATGGCCCGGGCCACTCGGTCCTTGACCGAGGACATGGGGTTGAATGCTTCCAGCTTGCAGAACACTTCCGCCGAGCCCTCGGGCACGACGCGATTCAAGCGGACAAGCGGTGTCCGGCCTATGGTCTCCAGGATGCTGTTGCACTTCATCTCGCCACGCTCGGTCCAGAACGGAGACCACCTATTCTCCCGACGATTATTTTAACCCTGTTGCGGAGGACCGGGTCGATGCCTGCCCTTCCAGACCAGTGTACCGCTGATGATGACTGCCGCCAGGACGACACTGGCCCCTACCAGAAGGAGCGTATCGTCCCCGCTCGCCGCGGGCACGGGGGAGCCAGAGCTGATCCGCACCAAGCCCAGGAGCGCCACCTGCGTCTGCTGCTGCAAATATTCATTCGTCACCCAGCCCGTGGAATTCGCCCATGACCGACCGTCCCTTGGAGTGTGGATCCATCCCACTTCAGAGTCGTACCAGATGCCGTAATAGAGGATTGGCTGGGAGGCGAGCATCACGCTCTCTAGGACGGGGGGAACGGAGGCTATCTTCGCATCCAACCCCCAAGCTTGCTGATAGTAGCCCGCCGCCCATTCCGGGTCCAGGAACACGTCCTGGTCCGAGCCGCTGGGTTCCTCGGTCACGACGCTCACCCCCAGGTCCAAGGCGCACTGGAGCAGCACCTCGTCCAGGTCTAGCATGGAATCGGGCTCGGTGCGGGTGATGACCATGGTCCGGGCTCCTATGCAATCCAGGTTGATCACCGCCACCGCCTTGGATACCTCTGAAGGATGCATGCGCACGTAGTTGATCGATCCCACATAGCCCAACTCTTCCCCGGAGAAGGCCACGAATGTGATTGAGTAATGAGGATGGTAGCTGCCGTTGGCCTTAGCTTGGGAGAGGACCCGCGCGATCTCCAGGACCGAGGAGACGCCGCCGGCATTGTCGCAGAAGCCAGGCGTGAGCACGCTATCATAGTGCGCGGTCACCAACACCGACCTATTGGGCTCTATCTCGCCCTCGATCCTCGCGGCCACGTTGCACTGCTGAGCGTTGGCCAGTTTGCTTTCCACCTCCACGAGGGCTGTGGCATTTCCCTGCGCGATATCGCGCAGGAGCAGCCCCTCGGTGTAGTTCACCCCACCCACGGGCAGACCGAGGTACCAGAAGTATGGCCCGCTCTGGCTTCCCGGCTTCCCTCCGGCCGAGGAGCTGAACATGCCCTCCAACCCCGCCATCCAGTCATACCACCAAACGAAAACGACCGCCGCGGGACGTTGAGCGGTAATCTTGGCGATGAATGAGCTCTCCCAGGAAGAGACCCAGCGCACCTCCCTCCCGATGACAAGCACTCTTCCGGTGACGTCCACCTGATTCCATTCAACGGTGCTCAGAGGGTTCGCGCCGAGATCGGAATATGTTTCGGCTGGAGGGAGCGGAAGAACGGCCAGTGAAGCGTTGGCACCTCCCGAGGGCGTGGGCTTGCTCCAATGCTCGCAATTGAACGACATCAACTGCTCTCTGTCGTCCTGGGTCAGGTCCGAGCCGTCCCGGTCCACGACCAGCGATGGTCTGGAGGTCAGGTCCCAGGTCTTGAACGGGAAATACTCCTTGGCGGCAGATAGGCCAGCAGATACAAAGCTGGAAAGGATCCAGTCGGCGGTCTGGTTCGCTCCCAACGAGCCCGCCGAGCGAGAAGCGAAGTTCGCTTTGGCCAGGTTCTCCATGTGGGAGGCGTTGCGGGCGATGGATTCTCCTTGGATCTCATTCACCAGATCATGTTCGGCCTGGCTCATCCCTCCGGTCACTGCCAACGAGCCTGAGCTGGCCAGGGTGGACATGAAGCTCGAAATCGCTACCAGGAAGACGATGCTCACTACCAGCCCACGTCCAAGGAACGACACTCTCTTCCTCCCAAGCTGCTTCGAAGTTAAAATTGATGGGCGTCGATGCTATATGAAGCTCTTCGTTGCCAGCTTGCGAGTTCGCCCGGTCGCATGCCGAAGGAAGTGAGATAGGCTTTTATCATGGCTCGTCGAGTCTACCTACCATGGCCAAGTCGAAGGAGAAAGCCGAGAAGGCGGTCAAGGAACTGAGCGGCAAGATGTGCGGATTCACCCCGGCGACATTGCACCACATCAAACAGCACAATCCTGAGCTGGCCGTGCTCATCGGGGAGATGGACCGCATCATGGTGGAGGATGGCGCCCTAGACCGCAAAACGAAGCGACTTATCGCTCTTGCTTGCGTGGCGGTGCGCATGTGCGAGGACTGCGTCTATCCCCAGGCCAAGGTGGCCAAGAATTTCGGTGCTAGCAAGGATGAGATCGTGGAAGCGCTGCAGGTGGCCGTTTTGACCGGAGGAGTGCCCACCTGGTCAGTGGCCAAGAAAGGCATCAGCCAGCTCTTCGAGGAGTGGGACGAGGAACCGGCGGGCAGGTGCGCCCCCGGGAAAGGAAAGGGCAAACGCTGAGGTTGCATCACGTATGAGCCGTTCCCAGACCGCCGCGGATCACTAGGCGTAGCCTCGCTCTGGCAAGCATGGTCCAGGCTTTCCAAAATGCCTGATGTTGCCCTCCTGATCGTAGGAGAAGACTATATAATAGAAAAGCCACCAGTGGTTGAACTCCAGAAGACGCATGCGCGCCGAGCGCACATGCCTCTCGGGCACCACGATGACCAGCCGAGCCTTGTTGATGAGGGTGCGCAGGTACTCCTTCCTCCGCTCCTGTTTCTTCCATGACTCGCCGGTCTCCACGAACTCCTCACCGATCACGACCCCCTCATAGACGATGAGTATGTGAGCGCGGCCTTCTCCAATCATGGAGCAGGCGATCTCTGCGCCGGGAAAGGTCTCCTTGACCTCACCTTTGATCATCTCCACTCGCTTCCCGGCGACGAACTCCACCAATTCCCGGCCCTTCATGCGAAAGTGAGAACGCCCCCGCCGCTATTGATAGTTGAGCTTCCTTAGAACCGGATGGCGGATGGAGCCGGGACCGCGATTTGAACACGGGTATGCGGATCTGCAGTCCGCCACATGGCCGCTCTGTCATCCCGGCCTCGGCGTGGAACAGCCTTTACATCGTATATCAATCTTTTCCGTTGCGCCGACCTGCTGGTCCCCGAGGAAGGCAAGTATTTCCGTTGCTAGCGGATTAGAGGGCTTCGATGTTGCCGGACCACTGCAAGGACGTCTCGGTTCGGGAGGTCAATTTCGAGCTCACCCAGGAAAACATCGACAGACATGCCCTGGGAAAGAAGGCCTACACCCGCACCGATTTCATCATCCTGAGGAGCGGAGAGCAGCATGCCGTGGTCCGGGTGTTCAAGGAGGGAGGCACGGACCTCTTCCGACCCATCTGCGCGCATAAGGTCATTTCCCTGCCAGAGGACACGGTCTTCGTCAAGAACGAGGAATTGGATGTGCTGAGCCGATCGCAGATGGCCGGCGTGGCCCGACAGCACCCGGGCAAGACGGTGGTGGTGCAGGGATTGTTCAATCACGTCTCATTTGCGCAACAGACCGAGATCATCGAACTTCATGTGCTGGACGTCATTCCGCCTACTCCTTCCAAGCTCATGGTGCTGCTGGAGAAGGCCCTCTCCGCCGGTCTGGTGGACCTGCCTGTCGTTCCGGTCTTGGATGTGATCGATCTCAACCTGCTGGAGAAGCAGGTCGCCACTTCCAAGGTCATGTTCCCCTGCCGGGCGTCGGGCATCACCACCGCCAGAGAGGTGTTGTTCCTTGACGAGACACCGAGGTCGCCGAAGGATGTCACATTGGTCGGCTGCGACCTGTCCCGCCGCATCTTCCAATCGATCTACAAGGAGAAGCCGAAGTTCATCAACATGTGCGCCCGCGATCTAGCCCAGAAGGATGAGAGATACCGCATCATCAAGTGCTGCAAGGTTCGCGAAGGATTCGAACTGGAAGGCAAGACGGCGGTAGTCCCCTGGGGGGCGACGGTGAGAGAGGTGGCGGACGCGGTCAACGCGCTCTTGAAAGACGCCGAGAAGGTTGGCCAGAGGTCTTCATCGCCTTCCTAGCTCGGGCGAAGCACCGGAAGGCCTCTTCGCTCTCGCCCAGCATGAAAAGCGCCTTTCCCTTCAACTCCCAGGCGTCGACGTCTTCTTTGTATCTGGAGAGGTATTCGTCCAGCACGCCGAGGGCGGCCGTCGGCCTTCTCTCCTCCAGCAGCCGCTTCGCCCGACGAATCGACCCTTCCTCCAGCTCGATGATCGCTCTCATGGTCTCCTGGGCCTCCGTCCTTATCACCTCTATGGCACCTGGCGTCAGCCAGGGATATCGGCGCACCAGCGTCTGCATGAAATCGGATGCCTGGGGTTCGCGGAAGACGGCGGTATCGCGTTTGAATATCGACCGGGGCACGTTGATGACCAGCAGACCATGTTGGACCTGGATGAAATTGGGGTTGCCGTCGCTGCCAATGCGGAAGTCCACGGCGTCTCGTAGGCAGGTGGGGGGCATTAGCCTTGTCCCGGAACGGAAAGGTTATTTCGCACTAGGCAGTAAGGTCCACCCATGGAGCGATTCGCCCTCAGCCCCTACAATCCTAAGCTGGACCTTCACGATATCACCGTCTACGATTCGACCCTGCGGGATGGCGAGCAGATGCCTGGAGTGGCCTTCAGCCTGGAGCAGAAGGTGGCCATCGCCCGGAAGTTGGATGCCATCCGGGTCCCTCAAATAGAAGCAGGTTTCCCGGCGGTCTCGGAAGGCGAGAAGCGCACCATACGTGCCATAACCAAGCTCGGCCTGGACGCCGAAATCTTGGCCCTCTCCCGGCTGGTGAAAGGGGACGTGGACGCGGCGGTGGACGCGGGAGTGGATGTCGTCCTCCTGTTCATCGCCACCTCCGACATCCACCTGCGCTACAAGTTCAACAAACCGCAGGATTACGTTCTGGAGAAGGTCGGTGAGACCCTCGATTACTGCCGTTCTAGAGGTGTCAGGGCTGCGCTCAGCTGTGAGGACTCGACCCGCACGGAAATATCATTCCTGAAGCAGGTATACAGAGTGGCAGAGGAACGAGGCGCGGTCCGGCTGGGCATCACGGACACGGTGGGCTGCGCTTCGCCCGAGGCCATCTCCACCATAGTGAGCGAGATTACGTCCACCTTCAAGACCGGCGTCTCGGTGCACCTTCACAACGACTTCGGGCTTGCCTTGGCCAATGCCATCGCGGGTGTGAAAGCCGGCGCCAAGGCCGTGACCACGACCGTCAATGGGATAGGAGAACGGGCGGGCAACGTTCCCCTGGAGGAGTTCGTTTCCACGATGAAGTTCGTCTATGGTGTGGACCTAGGCATCGACCTGTCCGAGCTGAAGGAGCTCTCGGACATGGTAGCGGAGTACTCCAAGGTCCCGATCGCCAGGAACCATCCGTTGGTCGGGGAGAACGTGTTCTCTCACGAGTCGGGCATTCATGTGGCGGCGGTCCTGAACTGTCCCCTGACCTATGAGTCCATTCCCCCGGAGGTGGTGGGCAATAAGCGTCATCTGCTACTGGGCAAGCATTCCGGAGCGACCTACATCAGGAAGCGACTGGAGGACCTGGGGGTGGAAGCGAACGAGGAGCAGGTGGCGCGCATCCTGTTGAAAGTGAAGGCCTTGGGCGAGATCAAAGGCCGAGTGAGCGATGCGGACTTCGAGGAGCTGGTCAAAGAGGTTATGCATCCAGAGGAGCACTTCAAAGCTTGACCCGGCCGCCGCACTCGTCGCGCTTCCAGATGCCGAACTCGCTCAGATGGCGCAGCTTCTGACCCTGGAAGACCGGCCCGTCGGCACAGACCCGCAGGCCGTCGATCACACAGGAACCGCAGAGCCCAGAGCCGCATTTCATGAAGCGCTCCAGGGAGAGCTGACATGGCACATTCTTCTTCTCGCACAGCGCCAGCACGGCCTGCAGCATGCGCTCTGGACCGCAGGCGTAGACCATGTCGTAGCGCTCCTTTTCCAGGTGCTTGGCCGCCATCTCCACTACCGTACCTCTCATCCCCTTGGAGCCGTCGTCCGTGGACAGATGCACCTCTTCCGAGAGCGCTCGTGCCCTTTCCACGAAGATTAGCTCGGGGGCGGTCCTCGCCCCGATGAGGATGTCGACCCGCTTCCTGTCGCCGATGAAATCCGCCACCGGGAGCAGCGAGGCCATTCCCGTTCCCCCGCCGATGATCAATGCCCGGCCCTGCTCGACCTGGTAGCCGTTGCCGTAGGGCCCCCTAACACCCAGAAGCGAGCCTTTCTGGCATGCAAAGAGCGCTTTCGTCGCCATGCCGACCTCGCGCACCGTGATGCCCTTCTCTCCGTAGATGAAGGAGGCGGACATCGGTATCTCATCGACACCAGGTGCCCACACCATGAGGAACTGCCCTGGCATTACGGAACGGTCGAGCTCGAACCGGAGGGTGCAGACGCCCTGCCCTTCATGGGTGACGGATGTGACTGTGACCATATCTTGTCTAGCCATGGGCCACCCCCACGATGTCCCCGATATTCTCCAGGCCTTCTCTTTCCAGGTATTCCTGCAATCCCTGGACGATGACCTGGAACACGCTCAGGCCCTTTCGCCCGATGGCACTTCCGATCTGCACGGCTGTCGCCCCGGCCATCATATACTCGACGGCGTCCCTCCAGGACTCCACTCCCCCCACGCCGATGATAGGTATCTCCACCGCTTCATAGAGTTCGTATACGCAGCGCACCCCGATCGACCGGACGGCTGGACCCGATAGCCCTCCCACCTTGTTGGAGAGGATCGGTCTCTTCGCCTCGACCGAGATGACCATGGCCTTGAGGGTATTGATGGCCACGATGCCATCCCCTCCCGCCTCCTCCACCGCCTTTCCCACCTCGGTCAGACGGTGGGTGTTAGGGGTGAGCTTGGCCAGTACGGGGATCTTGACCGTCTGCTTGACCTCCCGGACGATCCTCCTCACCGCTGCGGGATCAACGCCTATCTCCATTCCCAGCCCCTTGGCGTGTGGACAGCTCAGGTTCAATTCCACTGCGGCCGCGCCGTAGTCCTGCATCTTCCAGGCCAAGAGGGCGTAGTCCTCGGGCGTCGCCGCGAACACACTTCCGATTATCGGCACCTTGGCCCCTTTCGCAACCAGCATCTCCTCCCTGTAGGCATCGATGCCTGGGTTGGGGAGACCCATGGCGTTCAGGTAGCCCTCCTCCAGCTCGACCAGGGTCGGGTTCTCGTAGCCCTTCCTCGGTTCCAGTCCCACGGATTTGGTGACGACCGCTCCCGCCCCCGCTTTGGCGATCGCCACCAGGGAGGCGCCGGTCTCACCCATCATACCCGAGGCGAGCATGGTAGGGTTCGCAAGCTCGAGCGACGCCACTCTCGTGCTCAACTGATTCATGATTTCGGATGAGGAACCTCGTACGTGGTATTGAATCCTCGTCCCTGCCTATTCCGATAATCACCCACCGCTTCCCGGAGGGCGTCCGGAGCGAGGACCGAACAATCCACCTTCTCCGGTGGCAGGCTGTCCAATGCCTCGGAAATGCCCTCCTTGGTGACCTTCAAGGCCTCCTCGATGCGTTTCCCCTTGACCATCTCCGTGAACACGCTGCTGGAGGCGATGGCCGCCGCGCAGCCGAAGACCTGGAACTTGATGTCGGTGATGATCTCGTCTTTCACTTTGATGGAGATGACCACGATGTCCCCGTCCACGTCATTGCTGAACTTGCCCACGCCGTCGGCGTCCTTCATCTCCCCCACGTTCCGGGGCTGGGTGAAGTGCTCCATTACTTTGGGGCCGTAGGCCAAGATCATCCTCCTCCCGAAGCTCCGAAGGTCATGGCACCCCGAGGAACGAGAAGCCTCAGCCTCTCCACTACCTCGGGAAGCTCTGCCAGAAACAGGTCCGCCTCCTCCATGGTGTTGAACTTGGACAGGGATATGCGCAACGAGCCTCGCCCCTCCTCGGGTCTGATCCCCAGTGCCCTCAGAACGTGGGATGTCTCTGTGCTGCGGGTGGAGCAGGCGGAGCCAGTGGATGCGGCGATGCCGCTTACGTCCAGGCTTAGGACCAGAGCCTCTCCTTCCACCCGATCGAAACGGAAATGCGCGTTGTTGCAAAGCCTTCTGTTCCTATGTCCGTTCAAGTGGCTTCCTTGGACCTTGGAGAGCGTGCCTTCGATGATCCTGTCGCGGATGCGCGACATTCTCTCCGCGCTCTCCTCCATCTCCGCCACGCCGATCTCTATGGCCTTCCCCAGGCCCACGATGCCAGGGACGTTCTCGGTGGACGAGCGAAGCCCCCTCTCCTGACCTCCACCGTACACCACTGGACGGAGCTTCACGTCCTTGCGGACGTACAGGGCACCTACGCCCTTGGGCCCATGGAACTTATGGGCGGAAATGGTCATGAGTTGGAGGTTGTCCTTGGATACATGCAAGGGAAGCTTGGTGATGGTTTGCACCGCGTCGGTATGGAATACCGCCCCCGCCTCTTGCGCAATGGCACCTATCTCCCTTATCGGCTGAATGGTCCCGATCTCGTTGTTGGCGGCCATGATGGAAACCATGATGGTCTCCTTGCTCATCGCCTCCTTCACCTTTTCCACATCCACCAGCCCCTGCCGGTCGATGGGCAGGTAGGTTACGCGGAACCCCTGGGCCTCCAGGAAATGGCAGGTGTTCAGGACGGCGTGATGCTCTATGACCGAGGTTATGATATGTTTTCCCTTGCCTTGGTTCGCATAGGCGGCTCCCTGCAACGCCAGGTTGTCCGATTCCGTCCCTCCGGAAGTGAATACTATCTCCCGGGCGGAGGCGCCTATGGCCTTGGCCGCTCTCTCTCTGGCACCTTCTAGGGCGTTATACGCCTCCCTTCCGAAGGAATGCATGCTTGATGCGTTGCCAAACCGCTCAGTGAAATAAGGCAGCATCTCCTCGAGCACTCTTGGGTCCACAGCAGTAGTGGCGCTGTTGTCGAAGTACACGCGCGGCGTTCGCTCCCTCCTCACCTGAATTCCATCTATTGCCTATTTATTGACGCCTAGGCTTTGCATTCCTTCCAAGCATCTTCGCAAGCGCGGCGAAATAAGATATAGGCAGGAGGGATGATTCAGACGTTACATGGATGTTGCGAGGATCAGGGAGGACTTCCCCATCTATTGCTCGGGGGAAAGAACGCCTATCTACCTAGATAGCGCATGCCAGACGCTGCGCCCCCGGCAGGTCATCGAGGCTGTGAACAAGTACTACACTGAATACCCGGCCTGCGGAGGAAGGAGCGTACATCGATTGGCGACGCAGGTCTCCATCGAAGTGGACGAGGCCAGGGAGAAGATGTCCCGCTTCTTGAACGCCAGCAGCCCTGACGAGATCGTTTTCACAAAGAATTGCACGGAGGCCCTCAACCTCGTGGCCAAAGGTCTGGGTCTGAAGAGAGGGGATGAGGTGCTGACCTCGGATATGGAGCACAACAGCAACCTCGTGCCTTGGCAGCAGCTCGAGCGTTTGGTGGGGATCAGAAGAGAGTTCGTGAGCACCCCTGAGACCGGCATCTTCGACCTGGAGGAGTTCAAGAAGAAGATGTCCAGGAAGGTCAAGGTGGTGAGCATGGTGCACACGAACAATGTGAACGGTGTCAGCATTCCCGTCAAAGAAGTGGCGGAGGTGGCCCACGACCATGACGCGCTGGTGCTCATGGACGGGGCTCAGGCCGTCCCGCACATGAAGGTCGATGTGAACGACCTGGACGCGGATTTCTATGCGCTCTCAGTGCACAAGATGCTCGGTCCCTCGGGCGTGGGGGTTCTCTGGGGCAAGAAGGAGCTACTTCGTCGACTGGAACCGCTCATCACTGGTGGTGGGGGAGTGAGCACGACCACCTTCGAAGGGGCGGAGCTGCTTCCTCCACCTGAACGATTCGAAGCTGGACTCATGAACTATTCAGGAGTGATAGGGACAGGAGCGGCCGTGGACTACCTTGGTCGGGTGGGCATGGAAGAGGTGGCCAGGCACGACCTGCATCTGAACCACAGGGTCACGGCGGCTCTAAAGGACGTGCCGGGACTGCAGGTGCTGGCACCCGTCGATGCCCGGAGCAGGGGAAGCATCTTCTCTTTCAACGTGAAAGGCATGAGCTCCCACGATGTGGCCATGATTTTGGATGATATGGCAGGGGTCATGATCCGCTCGGGCATGCATTGCTCCCATCCATACTTCGTTTCCAGAGGACTGAGCGGTTGCGCCCGCGCTTCCTTCTACCTCTACAACGACGACCAGGACTGCGACGTGTTCATCGGTGCGGTTAAGGAGATGGTCGCCACCTTCTCCAAATGAACCACGGTCAGAAGAGAATCGTTCTCGATCACCCGCTCCAATACCAGTTCATCGCCCGCGTCGGCGATGATCTCGTTGCCGCTGCCTGAACCCTCTCCCCGAAGGACGACGTCCTCGACGAGCGATGCTGATCTCGATACCCCTCCGTGCCTGACGATGACGATGTCCTTCTCGATGACCAGCAGGCAATCGTCCTCGGGTAGCATGTCCGCCACCCTAAGGCGGACCATGGCCGGATGATCGAGCGACCCTAGGGCGTTCATCCTTGCGGCAATGCCGTCTGCCGCATTTCGCATGGCTTGTTCCTTCGCTGTGGAATCCAGCGCCCCGAACGATGAGAGAACCAACGAGATGACGCCTACCCCCAAGACCGCCATCATCACCCGGGAAAGAAGGAATTCTAGCAGGAGCTCATCTCCATGGCGATGTAGGTGTCGTCCTCCACCTGCATGCACTCCAGGGTGATCTGGGAGTGCGCGGCGTCGATGCGCACGTTCCCGCCCGTCCATGGCACTATGGGCACCCTCGGGTCAAGGAGGAAGATGCTCCCCAATTCAGTGCCGCACCAGTAGTAACGGATGGCGGTCGATTCCACCGAATCGCGAGAGCCGCCCAGTTCTATCGCTGCACCTCCTCCAGATGACCCAACCGCAAGGTCCAAAGGCACCGTGCGAACGTTACCAGGGCCCCCCAGGAAGGCCGAGAGAGCGGCCGAGCGTATGCGCTGGACCTGGGCTTTCAGTTCCTCGATCCTGGCCGCCCTTTCATAGCCCTGGAGCGCACCCAGAACCGAAGGCAGGATGATGGAGATGAGAACGGAGGTGATCAGCAGCTTCATCGGCATCCCCTCCAGGGCTCTGCGGTCAACGGACATCGAATCACTCCGCTATGACCGGGATGGTGAGCGAGGCCGTGGAGACGAAGTTGCTCTTCACCACCGTCACGGTCACGAATGAAACGGACCGGCCGTATTTCGATACGCTCAAGGATGAGAAGCTCGCTCTGCCCTGTTGATCGGTGGTGGCGTGCGGGGTCTTGCCTTCATCCGTGGTCACCCCGCCCCCTTTGAGCACTACCGTGGCACCTTCGACGCCCTTGCCCTCGTTGTCCACGACGAAGATCACTATGTCCAGGCCATCATTGGTGTAAAGACCGTCACCGTTGGCATCGGCCACGATGATCTCCGACGGGTCCGAGTTCACGCTCGCAATCGTCCTCGGCGCTCCCAGCCCGCTGGTCCAGCCAAGGATTATCGCCATGCTTATGCCCGCGATCAGGACGATGATCATGAGCTGCAAAGGCAGCCCTTCGATCCCCCCGTTCCGATCGCTCTCGATCTGCTTCCGCCTCACCAACATAGTCATCGATGCCGATTTCGCATAACAGATGATATCCACCGCGGCTACTCGTAGCCTTACCGAGCCAAGCTACTGAAAAGCTTAAAAGCGGCGTCTATGATACCGAGAGAAACCTTACCATGCCACACCGTCCCCTGCAGAGGAATTGAAGTGTTCAAGAGATTGCTGGTCGCCAACCGAGGAGAAATCGCCATCCGGGTGATGCGGACGTGCAAGCGCCTTAACATCCCTACCGTCGCGATCTACACTGCCATCGATCAGCACTGCAAGCACGTCCACCTGGCAGACAAGGCGGTGGAACTTCACAGCGACAAGAACATGATAGGCTATCTGGACATCGACGCTATCATGGAGGTCGCCGAGAGAATGAAGGTGGACGCCATCCATCCCGGATACGGCTTCCTCTCCGAGAAGGCGGAGTTCGCCCGGCGATGCGAGGACGCAGGCATCACGTTCGTAGGTCCAAGCGCCCGAGCGATGTCTCTCTTGGGCAGCAAGCTCGACGCCCGGGAGTTCATGGAGAAGCACGGGATCCACACCACCCCCGGAACCCTCAAACCTCTGAATTCGGCGGAGGAGGCCAAGCGCGAGGCGATACGAATCGGCTATCCGATCATGCTCAAGGCCGCCGGCGGAGGCGGAGGAAGGGGAATGAGGGTGGTGGAGAAGGAGGAGGAGATGGACCAGGCCTTTGAGTCCGCCCGAGCAGAAGCGGACAAGGCCTTCAAGGACCCCCAGATCTTCATGGAGCGTCGGGTCGTGAAACCGCATCACATCGAATTCCAGATGGTTGGGGATAGCCAAGGGAACGGCTATTGCCTGGGAGAAAGGGAGTGCTCCGTCCAACGACGCAACCAGAAGCTGGTGGAGGAAACGCCTTCCTGCTCCGTGACCGAGGAGATGCGGCTGGAGCTCTTTCCCAAGATAGAAGAGGCATTGATGAAGGCGGGCTATCACTCGCTTTGCACCTTCGAGTTCCTAATGAACGCTGGCGGTGAACTCTACTTCATGGAGGCTAACACCCGTATCCAAGTTGAGCATCCAGTGACGGAGCAGGTGACCGGATTGGACCTGGTGGAAGTACAGCTCAAGATCGCCTCCGACAAGGATGTGGGAGAAGAGCTGCGTGGAGCGAAGCCACGGGGAGCGGCGATGGAGTTCCGGGTGAACGCGGAGAACCCGTTCAACAACTTCTTTCCCTCACCGGGCAGGATCGATAAGTACATCGAACCAGCAGGAGAAGGCATCCGGGTCGATTCCCACGCCTATGAGGGATATGTGGTGCCCACGGAGTTCGACCCCATGCTGGCCAAACTCATAGTCTGGGGTCAAGACCGCAACGAGACGCTCATCCGGGCGAGGGACGCCTTGGACCGCTTCACGCTGACCGGACTGAAGACCACCATCCCCTACCACCGTCTGGTGGTTCGCTCGAAGGCCTTCCGCTCTGGACACTACAGCACCGACTTCGTCAAGGAGCATCCGCCCTCGGAGCTGATAAAGCAGGAAAGCTTCGCCCTCTTCGAAGGCGATGAGACCTAGAGGCCGAGAAGAACGGTCGCCACGTCGCTATAGGTGGGGCCGCGAGGGCTGAGGACGCTCTTCTTCAATCGCAGTTCTTTCACTGGCTGCGTTCCGAACTCAATTTCCTTGTATAGGTCCGCCACCCGGGCCGCGTCCGCGGACGCTCGCGGGTCCTTGACCCTTGCCATGGTGAGGTGCGCCTTGAACTCCCGACCCTCCTTAAGGAAACCGAGGGGCTCGAGGCATGACTCCAGACGCTGCGTCATCAGTCGCAATGGCTCAGCGCCCTCCAGGCCGGCCCACACTACCTTGGCGTTCGAACGGGAGGGGAAGACCCCAGACCCCCGGACCCTGATTTCGAAAGGGGAGATGCCTTTCGCGGAGGAGCGCATGCATTCAACGATCCGAGGAACGAGCGCATCATCGATGTCGCCCAGGAACTTGAGGGTGATGTGCACCGACCCCATCTCCACCGGCTTGAGGCCACGACCTACGTCCATCAGCTCTCGGTTGAAATCGAGCAGGGGAGGCAAAGGGTCGATATCCACGGCGATGAAGGCTCGGAATCTCATGGGGAACCGGTCGATTGAGAATCGCATATCGGAGATAAGACCCTCTCGGCCCGCTGCACTGATCTTCACGAGACGAAAGGCGAGGTGAAGAGGAGCTTGTGCCAGACGACACTTTTTTAGGCGGGGGCTCCATACCGATGCTCAATGGACTGTGACCTGGTGATCCTCGGTGCGGGACCGGGTGGTCTGACCGCTGGCATATACGCCGCCATGCGCAAGCTCAAGGCCATAATCCTGGAGGCCGAAGAAGCCGGAGGCCAGCCCATGAGCATCTACCCGGGCAAGGGGATAGCCAACTACCCGGGCATAGAGAACCTGGAAGGCAAGGAGATGGCGGAGCGGCTCATCGCCCATGCCCGGGCAGCGGGGTGCGAGTTGAAGGTGAAGGAGCGCGCCATCAACATCTTGGACGAGGGAGAGGGGCTTCGGGTCTTCACTGAGAGATCATCCTACCTGACCAGAGCGGTGATCATTTCTACCGGTGCGGGCTCCAACCGTCCGAAGAAGCTCGGGGTGAAGGGCGAGGACCATTTCGTGAACCGGGGAGTGTTCTACAAGCTCCCAGACAAGAGCGAGCTCCACGGAAAGAAGATAATCTTCGTGGGAGGTGGCAACAGCGCCCTGGAGATGGCGCTCATGGCGTGCGAAGTGGCGAGTGTCTGCCTGGTGCATCGCCGCGAGTCGTTCCGTGCCGACGCCTGCTTCGTGGAGAGACTGGAGCCCTCGCATGTCCAGACCTATCTATGCTCTGAGATCGAGGAGATCAAGGGAAAGGACCGAGTGGAGAGCGTGGTCATCAAGTCTGGAGAGCCGCCCAAGTCCATAGAGATCCCGGCCGACATGGTCATCATCAACATCGGGTTCGCCATCGAGCACGAGGACGCCAAGAACTGGGGCGTGAGACTGGAGAACGGCCTGATCGTGGTGGATAGCGAGATGAAGACATCCAGGCGGGGGATCTTCGCCTGCGGGGACATTGCAGTCTACCCAGGCAAATACAAGCAGATCGTCACCGCCTGCGGGGAAGGGGCAACGGCCGCCAACAGCGCCTTCAAGTACATCCAGAAACCGTACTGGGCCTGAGTTGCCCGGGTTTCTATTGGACGCCCTGCTGACCAGATAGATGGCAAAACCTTGGGTGGGCGCATGGGCGCCCTTGATTCCCTAAGAAAACGAAAGAAATTACTTGTCGACCACGATGGCAGAGTTCGGGCACTCGTCGGCGCAAGCGCCGCAGTCCACGCAGTCCGTCTCGTCGATGACCGCGATCTCGTCCACTTTGATCGCACCCTGAGGGCAGGCATCCTCGCAGGCGCCGCACCCGACACAGTCCTCTGCCTTGACCTTTGCTGCCATTGGCATACCTCTTGCCCAGTGAGAAGAGGCATCATATAAAACCCTTTTGGGGAGCGCGGGTGGCAGATTGAAATATCCTGGGTTGCATGCATTCCACCATGCGCTGCGCCTCCGGGAAGGTCCTCACCCAAGAAGGCTTCATCGATGGGTATGTCGGCTTTGAGGATGGGGTCGTGGTGGAGGTGGCCAAGGGCCGGCCCGAAGCTTCCATCGTGGAAGGGGTCATCACCCCCACTCTGGTCAACGCGCACACCCATCTGGCGGATTGCATCGTTCCTATGGATCTCTCCATGTACCTCGAGGACCTGGTGGCGCCGCCGAACGGCCTGAAGCATCGAATGCTAGGCAGAGCGAGCGAAGATGAGATCTTACAGGGCTTTCTGCGAATGAGTGCGCTCATGCGTGGTCGAGGGGTTTCGCGCTACATCGACTTCCGCGAGGGCGGAGAGATGGGTGCCCGAATGCTCTCCCTCACCCGGGGAAAGCCCGAGCCGACCGTCATGGGCCGACCCAAGGACCTCTCATTCGACAAGGAGGAGGTGCGAAGGATACTGCAGGTCGCCGATGGCATCGGAGTGTCCAGCATCTCCGATTGGGACTATGGAACGCTGAGCGACCTCTCGTCCTTTGTTCGATCCCAGGGCAAGCGATTCGCCATCCATGCCAGCGAGAGAGTGCGCGAGGACATCGACAAGGTGCTCGACCTCGAACCTGCTTTCGTCGTGCATATGACCCAGGCTACGGGATCGGACATAGAGTTCTGTGCGCAGGCGAAGGTGCCGATCGTGGCCTGTCCCCGCTCCAACATGTTCTTCGGCAACCTGCCTCCCCTAGCCACCATGTTGGAAAAGGGAGCAATCGTGGCCCTGGGCACGGACAATGCCATGCTCGCCCTTCCTGATATCCTGGTGGAGATGGAGTTCGCGGCTAGGCTGCTCCGGATGCAGGGTGTCAAGGACGTCCGCTCGGTGCTCGATATGGCCATTTCCAGTGGCCGGAAATTATTAAATCAAAAGATACCCATAGGTATTGAACCTGGCATGCCCTGCGACTTCATGGTCACCCGGCCCCTAGGCGGTGATCCGGCCACGGACCTGGTGCTGCGAGGGAGCTCGGCCGACCCTCTCATGGTATGCATGGGACTGGAGCTATGGAGTGGACCGCGATGACACCCTTCAAGAAGATACTGATACCCACGGACGGAAGCGAGTACACCAAGGAAGCGATCAAGAAGGGATTGGAACTGGCCAAGACGAGCGAGGCCGATGTGACCGCGTTGTACGTAGTGGACCAGACCTCCTTCATCAACTTTCCCATGGATTCGACCATAGTGAGCGTCTATTCCCTTCTGGAGAATGAGGGGAAGGATGCGGTGGAGTACGTGCGCGCTCTTGGTGCAAGCATGGGCCTGAAGGTTAGCGTTAGGATCGAAGAGGGCTCGCCCTCGCGCAAGATCATCGACGCTTCTAAGGATTACGATCTGATAGTAATGGGAACGATTGGACGGACCGGCATCTCCAAGCTCCTGCTGGGCAGCACGGTGGAAAAGGTGGTGCGTTTCGCCTCCTGCCCCGTATTGGTGATACGCTTTCCTCGAGGTGAATCTATATGACCACAGTGGGCGAGGTCATGACCACCAATCCCATCGTGGCACAGGTGCCTGGCAGCCGGGACGAGGTGCTCCGCATAATGATCAAGCACAACCTCACCGGGCTGCCGGTGGTGAAGCGGACGAACGGGTCCCTTTCGGGCATGATTACCAGGCAGGACATTTTCGACAAGCCGGACGAGGACCAGCTGGCCATGCTGATGGCCCGCGATCCTCCGATAATCGGTCCGAAGGATTCGGTGGAGAAGGCGGCCAAGATCTTCTGCAATAGTCATATTCACCACCTTTCGGTGGTGGAGAAGAATCGGTTGGTAGGGATTGTCACCCCCACCGATCTGCTCGGTGTGGTGGAGAAGAGAAGCTTCGAGAAGGCGGTGGAGACGGTCATCAAGTCCACCTGCGTTCCCATCTACGAGGACACGCCTCTGGCGGTCGCCCTCATCACCCTGAAAGTGAGCAAGGTGAACGCGCTACCAGTATTGGACGATAGAGGGAGACTGGTAGGCATCCTGACCGACCGGGACATCTTCAACAATTCGTTCATCGACGGTTCGATGGTCGTGGCCGACATGGGCAGCGGGCAGGACGAGGACGAATGGAGCTGGGAAGGCCTTCGCAATGTGATGAAGCTCTGGTATGAGGTGTCCAAAATCGAGCTTCCCGGAGTGCCAGTGAGGAGCATCATGGTCAAGAACCCCACCACTGTCTTCCGCAAGACCTCGGTCTCCGAGGCGGCAAGGATCATGAGGAAGAACGACTTCGGGCAGTTGCCGGTGAGGGACTCGAAAGATCACCTCCTGGCGATGATCTACGACCTGGACGTCATCTCCGTGCTATGTGGTGAACGAGAATGAACTCAGCGGACATCCTCTCCCTGTGCAAGCGCAGGGGGTTCATCTGGCCAGCATACGAGATCTATGGCGGCATCGCCGGACTGTACGACTACGGGCCATTGGGCACGGCCATGAAGAACAACATCACCAATGCCTGGCGCAAGGCCTATACCCTGGGCGAAGGGTTCATCGAGATAGATTCGGACACCATCGGGCCGGAGGCGGTTTTCAAAGCCTCCGGGCACGTGGACCAGTTCTCGGACAAGCTGGTCACTTGCGCTCAGTGCAAAACGCCTTTCAGAGCGGACCATCTGCTCCAGGACCTGCACCCGAACCCTGGCACGCTCTCGCTGACCGGGATCGACCAGCATATCCTTGCTAAGGGCGTGAAGTGTCCAGATTGCGGGGGTGAGCTGTCCCCGGCGGAGGACTTCAATCTCATGTTCAAGACCACCATCGGCCCGGGTTCCGCCGGCCGTGTTGGTTTCCTGAGACCAGAGACGGCTCAGGGCATCTTCGTCAACTTCAATTCGCTCTACCGCCATATGCGAGAGAAGCTGCCTTTCGGGGTCATTCAGGTCGGCCGCGGCTACCGGAACGAGATCTCCCCCCGACAAGGCGTGATTCGCCTTCGGGAGTTCAATATGATGGAGGCGGAGCTGTTCGTCGACCCGAAGGACAAGACCTGGCCCCGCTACGACGCGGTCAAGAACGACCTCCTGCGATTGGTCCCCAATGATCCAGGGGACGCGGAGGTCCAGATGCCGCTTCGAGAAGCGGTGGAGAACCGCATCATCGCCAACCAGACCTTGGCCTACTTCCTCTGGTTCACGCAGCGCTTCCTCACAGTGGTAGGCGTGGACCCGGAGCGCCTCCGCTTCAGGCAGCATCTGAAGAACGAGATGGCCCACTACGCCGCCGACTGCTGGGATGCGGAAGCGCTGCTATCCTTCGGCTGGACCGAGATCGTCGGCATAGCGGACAGAGGCTGCTGGGACCTGTCCCGGCACATCGAGCATTCCAAGGTGAACATGACCGCCTTCAAGCGCTTTGAGACGCCGACGGAAGTGGAGAAGGAGGTCATCAAGCCGAAGTACGGCCTCTTGGGGCCGCAGTTCAAGGCCAGGTCGTCCCTGGTCGGCAAGGCTCTGGAGAGCGCGGACGTATCCCGCGTTGGCAGGGACGGCATCGAAGTGGAGGTCGAAGGACAGGTCATCGCCGTCGAAAGGAAATGCTTCGATGTGGTCAAAGTGAAGGAGAGGGTGGCGGGAGAGAGCTTCGTGCCTCATGTGATCGAGCCTTCCCATGGTCTGGACCGTATACTGTACACCTGCCTGGAGCACGCCTATACGGAGAAGGAGGACAAAGAGGGGAAATACCTGGTGCTCCGTCTCACAAACGTCTCCGCGCCGATCAAGGCGGGCGTGTTCCCTCTAATGGGCAAGGATGACCTGGTCCATGTGGCGGCGGAATTGGACGCTCAGCTGCGGCGGATCGGAGTGGAGACGAGCTTTGACGATTCCGGATCGATAGGACGGAGGTATGCGCGGATGGACGAGATCGGCACCCCGTACTGCATCACCGTGGACTACCAGACCCTTGAGGATGGCACTGTCACGGTTCGAGACCGGGACTCGACGGAACAGGTCCGGGTGAAACGAGAGCAGGTCGTGCCAGTCCTGATCGCCCTGCTCAATGTGGACAAGACATTCGCGGAGTTCAAGACCTGAGACCTCTGTGGAAGAGGATTCAGACCAAGCCAAAGTGCAAAGGATAATAAGGTGAAGGTCATGTCGCAACCGTCCGGGGAATCAAGAATCAGATTCATTTGTTCCGAGGACAAGAATCGCAAGGAGCGTGCATGAGATGATGGGCGAGAGCGTCGAAACGATGAAGAGGAGAGAGGTCCTGCGTTCCCAGATCGATGCCTTCAAGGTCGACGACCTGGTGGAGGAGAAGTTCGAGAGCGTGGACCCGGAGATGGGACTGAGCGACGTGGTGGCGAAGATGCGGGCCAAGGGCCTGCACGAGATGCCGGTCACCGAGGGCAAGAAGCTCGTGGGCGTGATCAGCTTTAGCTCCATAATCCGCCGCAAGAACCTGGTGTTGGGCATGAAGGTCGGGTCGGCCATGGACATGCCTCCGCCGGTCACCCTGACCGCCCCCATCACCTTGGTAGCAGAACAGTTCATCTCCACCGGCTACCGACAGATGCCGGTGATGAAGAACAAGAACATCGCTGGCGTGGTCACCCGGGCGGGAATGATCGCCCTCATCCCCAAGATCAAGGACATCCGCAACATGAAGGTGCTGGATGTCATGTCCACCAACGTCCAGACGGTGCGCGAGGACGACCCCGTGAAGAGGGCGGTGGAGATAATGCGCAAACTGGACATCCAGACCCTGCCGGTGGTCGACATGGACGACCGATTGAGCGGCATCATCGGGATCAAGGACATCGTCAACTACTCCTGGAACGGCGGTCCCCGTCGACAGACCAAGGGCGAGATCGTGGGAGAGAACGATCCGGTGGAGGTCAAGGTCGGGTCCGTGGCGGTCGACGCGGTCGTCAGCATCGCGCCCGGGAAGTCGCTCGGGGACGCGGTGAACGTCATGCTGGAGCGCAACGTCTCCACCCTGCCGGTGTTGGAGAAGGACACTTTGGTGGGCATAATCACCATGTACGACCTCATCGAGCTGTTCGCCTCCTTCGGCAAACGGGACTATGTTTACACCCAGATCACCGGGTTGGAGGCGGAGGACCGTTTCTCCTTGGAGGTCATGGAGAGAGAGATCCAGAACGGGCTGGCCAAGACGGCCAAGGTGACCAAGCCTATGCTGTTCACCATGCACGTCACCAAGTACCACGTCACCGGCAACGCGGCCAAGTACAGCCTGAACGCCCGGTTGATCACCGAGCATGGAACGTTCATCGGCAGTGCGGTGGACTGGAACCTGGCCAAGGCCACGGTGGACCTCATGGACCGGCTGGGCGCCCGGGTGATGGACAAGAAGGAGGAGCGCATCTCCAAGAGGAAGAGAAACCGCCGGGAGACTTGAGCTTCCAGCGCATCCAATCCTTTTTATTCCGTCTCCCCATTTCCCTTCCCCACCTATGTCCTATGACCACGTGATCTCGGAGAAGAAGTGGCAGTTGAAGTGGAAGGAATGGAAGATTCACCACTTCGATCCGAGTTCGGACAAGCCGGTCTATAGCGTTGATAATCCCCCTCGCTACACCTCCGGCTCCCTGCACCTCGGCCATGCCACTGGCTATTCGCTCATCGATTTCGCCGCCCGCTATCATAGGCAAAGAGGATTCAACGTCTTCTTCCCCCTGTGCTTCGATGTGAACGGCACGCCGACGGAGGTCAAGGTGGAGAAGAAGTACGGCATCACCAAGCTCTCCATCCCCCGGCAGGAGTACATCAAGCTGTGCTCGGAGTTCGCTCAGTCGTTCATCACCGAGATGACGAGGCAGTTCGAGGTCCTGGGCACCTGCATGGACCCTACCATCTACTATCAGACGGACGCTCCCTCCTACCGTCGCATCACACAGATAACCTTCCTGCGCATGCTTGACAGAGGGTTGGTCTACAAAGGCACCGCGCCGGTCAACTGGTGCCCCCGCTGCATCACTGCATTGGCGGATGCGGAAGTGGAGCACGATGACAACGTCACCAAGCTCAACTACATCCGCTTCGGACGGAAGGACGGAGAGGGAGTGTTCATCGCCACCACTCGGCCTGAGCTGCTGAGCACATGCCAGCTGGTGGCCGTTCATCCGGATGATCTCAGGTTCAAAGACCTTGTCGGCCGCATGCTCACAGTGCCGATCTATGGCCGAGAGGTCAAGGTGGTCGCAGACGACAAGGTGGACCCAGACTTCGGCACCGGGGTGGTGATGATCTGCACCATCGGTGACAAAGGGGACCTGGATTGGGTGCGCCAATACAACCTCGCTCTGGAGCAGGCGATCGATGAGCAAGGTTACATGACCGAGCATACCGGCCAGTACACGGGGTTAAAGGTGAAGGAGGCAAGGGCGAGGGTCATCGAGGACCTGAAGGCACTCGGACTGGTCCTCAAGCAGGAAGACCTCGAGCAGAACGTCTCCATCTGCTGGCGCTGCCATGAACCCATCGAATACCTATCCCGCCCGCAATGGTTCTTGAAGACCCTGGATTTCAAGCAGGACGTGCTGCGCCTGGCCGACGAGCTGCACTGGTACCCGGAGTTCATGAAGGTCCGCCTGCAGGATTGGGTCAACTCGCTAGGATGGGACTGGGTCATTTCCAGGCAGCGGTACTTCGCCACGCCCATCCCCGTCTGGGAATGCGAGAAATGTGGTCAGGTCATACCTGCAAGGGAAGAGGATTGCTATATCGATCCCACCGTTTCCAAGCCGCCGGTGGAGAGCTGCCCGAAATGCGGCGGAGAGTTGAAGCCGTGCCAGGATGTCTTCGACACCTGGATGGATTCCTCCATCTCTCCTTTGTACAACACCTTCTGGATGCGCGATGAGAAGAGATTCCAGAAGCTCTATCCCATGTCGCTCAGGCCGCAATCCCACGACATCATTCGCACTTGGGCGTTCTACACCATACTACGGGAGCATCTCATCACCGGGCTGAGGCCCTGGAACGACATCATGATCCATGGCTTCATCATGGCGCCGGACGGCACGCCCATGCACACCTCGTCGAACAACGTCATCGACCCCATGCCCATCCTGGAGAGCTTCGGGGCGGACGCCCTGCGCTATTTTGCGTGCACATGCGCTCTGGGCGAGGACAACGCCTTCCGGGAGAAGGATGTCTTGCATGGAAAGAAACTCTGCACCAAGCTCTACAACATGGGCAAGTTCGTGGGAACGGTGGTCAAGCACAAGCCTTACATGCGCGACGACCTCAAGGCCACGGACAAATGGATGCTCAGCCGCTTCTCCAAGACGCTGAAGCAGGTCTCGATCTATTACGACAACTACCAGTTCGACAAGGTCATGCGAGAGGTGGAGCAGTTCGCCTGGCATGAGTTCGCTGACCACTACATCGAGCTGGTGAAGCATCGCACGCAAGACCTGAAGGACGAAGCGGTGCGCTACACCCTCTACACCGTCTGCCTGGGCATCATGAAGATGCTGGCGCCCCTGCTGCCGCATGTGACGGAGGAGGTATACCAGGAGAACTTCGTCCGCATGGACCGGGCGAAGAGCATCCATGTGAGCAAGTGGCCCATCCCGGTGTTCTACGACGACACCTCGGAGAGGAAGGGCGTCCTGGCCAAGGACATCGTAGCGGCGATCCGCAATTGGAAGGCGGAGCGCGGGCTGCCTCTGAATGCGACTCTCGCCTCAGTAGAGATCATCGGCGCCAACGAGGAGCTCATGGCCGATGTGAGCAACGACATCCTTCAGACGGTGAAGGCACAGTCCATCAAGCTCGCCAGCAAAGCGGACCTGGAGGAGAGGGTGCTGGGCGTGAAACCGGTGCTGGCCAAGATCGGGCCGACCTTCAAGGCGCAGGCGAAAGAGGTCACGGAGGCGCTCAAGCAGTTGCGCCCAAACGACATAGTCGAGCTGATGGAGACCGGTTCTATGCTGATACCTCTCTCCGATGGAACGAGCGCCAAGGTCACCTCCGATTTCGTGCAGCTCCTGAAGCAGCTCACGTTGCACGGACAGGCGGTGGAGACCGTTCAGCTCGGCGAGATGCTCATCGCCATCTCCAAATAGGGAAGCATGGCTGGCCGTCTGAAAACTTTATTATACTCTAGCACATTCGGGCAGATGCTCGAGCGGGCGTAGTGTAGACTGGTTATCACTCAAGCTTGCCAAGCTTGAAACTCGGGTTCAAATCCCGACGCCCGCACTTCCCTGCTCAAGCCAGACGGTCCGTTTCTAGAATTCAATGTTGGCGGTTTTGCGCCCGGAGGCAGCGGCGCGTTCCACAGCGCCTGAGCCTCCCTGATCGCTACGTCCGATCGCTTGCGGCAATAGTAGCTCTCCGTGGTCTTGGTGGTCGCGTGCCCGAGGAGGACCGAGACGCCCTCGATCGACATGCCCTCGTCGACGCAGCCCTGTCCGAAGGTCCGCCTGCAGGCCCGGAGCTCGAAGCTGACCTTCAGCTCGTCCTCGACGATGCCCTTGACCTTGGTGAGGCTGTTGGAGGCGTAGAACCCATCCCCGCCGGCGTCGCCTAAGGCGGGGAAGAGCGCCGGGTTGCCCGGGGCCTTCTCGGCCACGATCTCGTCCCTCATCCTCATGTAGCGCTCGATCGTGGCCCATCCCTCCGGACGGATCGGGACCTCCCGCGGCCGCCCGTACGTGCCCTCGCCCTTCACGTGCTTCGCGCCGAGCGTGTGCAGCTTGAGGTCCATGTCCTCCGCCTCCGCCAGCCGGAGCTCCTTCGGTCGCAGGCCGGTGCACAGGGCCAGGACGACCAGGGCGTAGGCCTGCAGGCGCCTCCAATCGCTCGCGCCCGCGGCCGCTTCGATGATCCTTGCCGCCGCGTCCTGCCTGATCGGGTCCTTCCTCACCGTCTTGCGCTTCGGGAAGATCTGCGGGAAGCGCTTCCGGGTCCGCTCGACCGCCGTGTTGTTGTTGTACATGAGCAGCCCGGACAGCGCCGACAGGTTGTGCGCCATCCCGCTCTCGGCCAGCTTCCTGCCTCTCATCAGGCCGATGTACGCCAGGACCTCCTTCTCTTTCATCAGGTCCGGGCGATCACTCTCGACCTTGCCCGCCTCCATGAGGGTCCTGAAGTCCTTCGCCATGCGCCGAAACCTCCGCTCCAGTTCCTTGACCGTCGCCTCCGAATAGGCCGGCCCCACCTCGTCGAGGTAGCGGTTCGCGCAGGCCATGAACGGGTACCGGCTCACGTCCAGCACGCCCCGCTTCGGCCCGGGCTTGCGCCTCTCGACCACGGGGAGCAGCTCGCCGCGAACTCCGATCGCGGCATAGCTCCTCCTTTCAGGGAGAAGATGCGCCTGCAGCGTATTTAACTGCAGTCCGGCGGGCACGGCGGCGGAGCTCGTCATCCCTGAGAGTCCGCCCCCTCGATCGGTGAAGCTTTGATGAGGTCCGCGAATCCGGTCCAAGGGCCAGCAGTCGGCAGGACCGGATAACCCACCTTCCCGCCCACTATTACTCTAAGTCCTTTCTCTCTCTTGCGCGTGCAGTGTGAAAGAGGGTGGGATACCTGGTCCTTTGAACGTCTGGCTGTTGGACCACCTTTGAGACTCGATCGGCGGCGCATCATGGGAAGTCCCCCATCTCGGACTGTCGCGCCTTCTCGTCCTCCGCGATCTCGTCGGCCCCCTTGAGGCGGACATCCTCCCAAACGTGCACCTTGTGCCCCTCCTCGTCCCTCTGCCGCCCCTCCGCGACGGAGGGGATGTTCTCAAGCAGGCGGGCCTTGAACTTGCGCTCCTTGACGGCCGGGACGCGCGTTGAGCGGCACCACTCAAGGTATCGGGCGTAGAGCTCGCGCTTCGATACCCACGCCCCGGGGAGGGCCTCTAGCTGCTCCTCAGCGAAGCAGTAGACCGAATCGGACATGCGGACGTACTTCTGCCTGACCGCGTCCGTCGTCTCCATGTTGGTGAAGCCCTTGCGCTCTAGGATCTTGGGGATGAGCTCCAGGCACTTGTTCAGCAGGCCGGAGAACTCGGGGCCAGTGGTAATCTCCGCGAGCTTGTTCAGGTTCAGGTTGCTCCCTTCGAACCTGAACGGGAAGTCGATGAGGATCCACCGCCGGTAGAACGCCTCGGTGTCGTCGACGCTCAGCGGGACCTGGTTCATCGAGAAGAAGAGCTTCGCCGAGTTCTCGAACTCGAAGGCGTCGACGTGCTTGAACTCGGCACGGACGCGGTCGCCGCCGGTGAGGGCCTTGAACATCGCTGTCCTGTGCAGCTCTCGGCTGCTGAGGTCGGCGCAGATGTTCGCCTTCTTCCGGTAGAGGGCGGAGGCTGAGAAGCGGTTCTCGTCGAGGTCCTGCAGCGAGTTGGTCGAGATGTTCCCCGCGCCGAGGAAGGCCCGGACAAGGCCAAGGAAGGTGCTCTTGCCGTTGTTCCCGGATCCGACTAAGGCGAAGGCCTTCTGGATTGGGTAACCGGGCACGAGGGTGTAGGCGATCATCTCGTAGGCGAGCTCGCGGTCGGGTTCGGCGAAGACCTGGGAGATGAACCCGTCGATCCTCGGGCACGTCGCCTGGGGATTGTAGGTCACTGGCATGTGCATGAAGAAAACGTCGTCCGGAGTATGGTCGCGCCATTCCCCGCTCAGGACGTCGAGGATCCCGTTGGAGAGGCAGAGATGCTTCGTGCCATCGAGGGCGAGCGCCCGGTCGAACGGCGTCGACCGCTGCACATGCCCGAGGACCTCTTTTACGATATGGTTGGAGGCGCCCTCACCGAGCATCATCTCGCAGGCGTTCTGCACCAGGGCCTCCGCGCCGCGAACGTAGGCGCCATCCTCGTAGCAGAACATCTCGCCGGAGTCGATCAGCGTGACCATGCGGTACCGGTCGAGGATCACGTTGGCGACGCCCTTGGGGTTGACCTCGAGCTTCGCCTTCCTGTCCTCCCTTGCGACGGTCCTCGGATCCGGGAAGTACAGGTTCTCCTTGAGCTCGGGGATGTTGAAGATCTCGCCATTGAAGTCGCGGTCTCTCAGGATGACCATGCTAGAATCCCTCCTCCTTGATCACGAGCTTATGGCACGTCGTGCTCGCGGTCTTCGTGTACACGATGAACACCCTCGCCCGGAGGAGCTCTAGGATCTCCTCATAGGCCCGATCGTCAGCCAGATACACGGTCGCCCGGGGCTTCCGCGTCCTCGTTTTCTCGATATTCCCGTCCATCTGATCGCCTCCGAGAATCAGTCGGGCCGCGTCTTCCCGCAGGATGGCCGTCCATCCTTCAACAGGCACGCGGCGGTGATGTCGCGGCGCAGGTCCTTGTCGACCGCCCGGATCAGCAGCTCCCTCGCGTAGTCGCCCGGGTAGACGCCGAGCTGAGCCGCCCTCTTCCTAATTCGTCCGCCGAGCGTCTCGCCGATGAGGATCCGCAGTTCTTCACTTCGCTCTGGCCTCAACGGATCACGTCCCCTCGCGTCTCTCGCTGTCAGGCGCAATGCAGATCTCAGGCAACTCCGGAGCCCGCCCTCCAAGGAACGCAACTACGAATCGCATGAGGACCCCCACATAGTGATCCATGCTCATGTTGCCCTCCTTGCAGGTCTTCTCGATCACCGCGTAGTCCTCATCCTCCAGCTCGATGATGAGGCGCTTCATCGCCGCACCCCTTGGGGTTCGAGGTAGACAGCCATCGCCATCAGAGCACCTCCGGCAGTTCCTCGAACTTCGGTGGCCTCTCATCGCCTGGATTCAGGAAGAGCCTCCGGCCTTGCAGGGCATACTGCGCTCGCGTGACGATGCGGCGTTCGTTGGGGTCGGGTTCTTCGGCCGTCTCCTTGGGCTTCCTGCTCTCCGGCGTCAGATGCTCGGAGCACCAATGGCCGCCGGGCTCGGTCTGTTCGCCGCAGCTGAGGACATGGCACTCGGTAGGTAGGTCCGTAGGTAACTCAGTAGGTAAGACTGACTCCCTGGGAGGCATCGCGGATGCTGGCTCGGGCTTTTCATATGAATTTTCATATGATTCAGATCTGCTGTCGATCTGGGCCAGCCTCTCCTTCTCAACTAGCTCCGCTTCTGAGTCGGCCTCCTTGTCCTCCGCAGGCTCGGACTCCTTCACTATAGGGGGCGATGGCGCTGTCGGGATCGTTCCCTTGATCAGCTCCCGGGTCCTTGCTTGCGTTACCTTGCCGTGCTGTTCAGCCTCCTCTCGCAGTGCCTGAATGAGGGTCGGGAAGGCGGGATCGTCGCGCTTGCCCAAGACGTCGGCCGCGGCCGAAGGCTCTACGAGGCGCCTCGTAACGAGGGAACGCAGCTCCTCGGGGCATTCTAAGAGGCGAAGCCGAAGGGAGATCCAATCCTGGCTCTTGCCGAGACGCCTTCCGAGCTCCGTCTGCGTGAGATGACCATCCTCCAACAATTGCCTGATCGCCTCCGCCTCCTCGATCGGATCAAGGTCCTCGCGCTGCAGGTTCTCGACCAGCATCACCTCGAGCAGCTGCGCGTCGGAGAACTCGCGGACGATGACCGGGATCTTCTGCAGGCCGGCATCCCTAGCGGCTAGGACGCGCCGCTCGCCGATGATGAGCTCGTACTTCGAGCCCTTCCTCCTGACCACTATCGGCTGAACGACGCCATGCGCCCTGATCGACTCCTCCAGGTCATGCAGCCTGTCCTTGTCGAAGTGCTTCCTCGGGTTGCGGCCGCTGATCACGATCGCCGACAGGGGGAGCTCGACCGGGACTTGATCCACGGTCGGCGGTGGTGCGGGCGCCGGCGCTGAGATGATCGGCTTCTTCTCCGACGTCGCCGCAGTGCTGATAGTGATGCTGTGCCCGCAGGTCCCTGGGCGGCTGCCTTCCGAACACCCCTTATTGGGATTCCAGGCCCGGCATGCATCGCAGAGTTGCGCGTTCGGCAATTCGGTGGAGGGCTTCCGCGCACGCTCGTACGAGATGGTCCACGTGCCCCGGCCGTCCTTCTTTATGCTAAGGATGGTGAACTCGTCTTTCGTGTGCCCGTACTTTGCGACCGTGTTATAGAACCGTTCGAGCGATTCCTCCTCGGTGGCGGCCGTGCTTTTGTGCGTGATCATGGGGACGCCCCCTTCGGCCGCACTTTAGATCGCGCGTGCGGCTCGATGCATCCCCCCGCCTCGTCTTCCAATGCTTTGTCGAGGAGATGCTCGATATATCTTGAGCGAGGAATCAGTCCTCTCCCAGCATCCACTCTAGCCAGCAAGTCCGCTCTCAAGGAACATCCGAAGGAGACTCTTCTTTCTGTCATTTGCCCGCCTCGACGGACCAATCGGACAAGGGTTTATTATAGGACGAATCACTAACGAAAACGTTAGTCAAATGCAGGGGGCCGGCCTTTGAAGAGGACATCTGACAAAGTGGAGGAGGAATGGAATTGGGTAAAGCGACTGTGTCCGATCGGATGGCTCCATGGGAACGGAGAGCGCGAGTTGTTCGAGCTATTCAAGATGGATAAGGAGGCCCTCATCAAGAAACTGACGGACTTCGAGGAAGGGAAATCTCCTGGAAAGGCTCCATCCCGCTGCAATCTCCCAGGTCATGCTCTCGTTGTTCGGAGCACCGATCGATGGAACGCCACGACGCAGACATGGGAGGAGGTCGATAATGCATTCGCCCGCTGCGTGCTCCTTGACCGCAAGCTCGAGAGATACGAGTCTGAGACCTCCCGCGGACAGAAGGAGAGGAAGAAGGATGTCAAGCTGGCTAGGATCATCTTCAAGGAATCGCGGACAAGGACACCACCAGAAGGCGTTTCACCGACAATGCGGACCATGCTCTATGATGGCTGGGTGCCCCGGACTCGCCTCTATTCAATCTCCAGGATCCATGAAGCTCAGGCAATGATGAGGTCAGAATTTGCGTCCGACATGCAGTTCCAGCGAGCGGTCGATGCATTGGTGGAAGTCGGTATTCTCAAGGTCACATCCAGGCGAATTGAACACGCCAGAAGCAAGAAGGGAAGGGCGAGGTGGATGACATTCTACCGGCTGATCCTGGGCACTTACGAAGAGGGGTGGTCTCCCGAGCCTTGGGAGTTGCTGACGCCTATGATCCTCTTGAAACGGACGCGCGCCGCTCTGTGCAAAGAAGTCCTCTATTGGGCGGGCAAGGATGTGGTTGACTCCTACTCAGCTATGATGGCAGTGGCATCGTCGCCGGAGATACGCGATCACGTCGAGGGACGACTGATCGAGATCTTCGGAGCGGAGTTGCTGGAGAAGGAGCGAAATGAGATGTTGATCCAACGAGTCGATAACAACCAGGCTCGTTAGTCTCCATTTATCCCAATGCCTTTCAATGCGTTGGCATGGGACAAATCAGCCTTACGCTCGCGTCGAGCGACTACAACCGCCTTAAGGAGCAAGCTCAGAAGAACGGCCTGAAACCACTGACTAATGCCAGTGCCTCGCTGGCTCTGATGATCAGGGCGTCGAAGCGCGTTCCTGGATTGGTCTGCGCCATCAACGCCGCAATGAACGCGAACAGGACTACGGAGGCTTCGCCGTCCAGCAAGCGCGGGGTCAGTGTCTCGGTGACGATCTCCGATGACGATCTCGCCGCCCTATACGCGCAGGCGGAGTTGAACGTGTTGCGGCCGGCGACGTATGCGGCATCGCTGATCTCCGCTGCGGTGAACGGCCAGATGAGCAGTCCCGCGGCGTGGGAGGATCTCAAGCAGACTGTCAGTTCACAGAACGGCCTCCCCCTGGACAGGGAATCGATCGAGAAGGAGTTCGGGCCGAGGACGGTCATGGCCTGGAACGCTCGCACCCAATCGTTGGAGGAGCGTGATTCCGAATGATCAGGGCGACCGATACCCAGGTCCTCGACCAGATCCTGAAGGAGAAGGGGATCACCCGGGAGCAGGTAGGGAAGCAGCGGCTCGACGAGGCGCAGGCGGCCAGGGAACGCATCGAATGGGAGAAGGAAGCGGCCTTCGAGAAGAACGAGCGGGAGAGGGTCAGGCTCATCAAGGAACGGCTGCTGAACGCCTACAACGCCAGGATGCTGTTCTTCATCGATGGCGAGATGCAGCGGCCCGGGATCAAAGACTTCGACGAGATCCGGTGCCCTGCGTGCCAGAAGACCATCCCCGAGTTCAGGCAGATGATCGTGATGGCCGAGCAGGAAGAGGCTCGCATCTACTACACCAGCACGGAGTCGACCGTCATCCTGATCACGAACCCCTATCCAACGGTCGAAGGAAAGTATGGTTGCAAGTGCGGGGCACGGTACGAGATCAAGCTCACGATGGGCGCGCCGATCAGGCAGCTGATCGCACAGAAGGCGAGCGCCGAGACCGCCGAGGACGAGGAGGCAGGGGCGTAGATCTGAAGACCGTCCGCCTCCGGGAGACAGTGGGGAGGGTACAGCTTTGAAAGGTCTTGGCCGGTCATCGCCCCAGCGCCATGGCCCTCGTGCTCCTTCCTTTCCTCTTGACGGGGGCGGCGGCCTCATCGAGCTAGATGGATGGTGAAGACGTGGCAGATCAGGACCCAGGGGACGACGCGAGGAAACCGCCACTTTCAGAGCCCCAGAGGAAGCGCTGTTCCCACGTCTCCGCTAATGGCGCTGGCTGCCGCGCCTACGCGCTCAAGGACTCGGCCCTCTGCTACTACCATGATAAGCGGCCGGAGATCGTGGCGCAGCGCGTGAGGTCGTGCAAGAACGGCGGGCGGAAGGCGAACTCGCACGACGGCCTGGCCGATTGGGTCGACCGTCCGATAACGTCCCTCGAGGAGCTCCGCAAGGCCGCCTCGATCCTCTTCAATGCGGGCGCGGCGGGCAAGGTCTCGGCGAGGAAGCTGTCTGCCCTATCGAGCATGGCCAACGTGCTGAGGACGACGATCGAACATTCCGACCTCGAGAAGAGGATCTGCGAGCTCGAGGAGATGGTGAAGGAGTTGAGGAGATGAGCATGGAGTACAGGGTCGGGAGCGTGGAGCGCGTGTTGCGGGACGAATCGGAGCGGCAGGACGTCGGAGCGGCCCGCCGGCTCGAGGAGGAGCGGGAACGCGCCTTCCTCGAGGACCCGGAGGCGAGGGAGCTAGCGAGGCGGGCGTTCGACGATCCGCAGGCCCACGAGGATCTCCTCAGGCTCGCCGGATGGACGGGCAAGGAAGACCGATCGAAGGTCGACGCCTCGAGCAGGATCTTTCGGCTGATCATCAACGACAAGGAACTCGCTGGCCGCGCCTGGGACGCATTGGAAGCGCCTATCGGAAATTCGACAACCGCGCATCGCGGACCCGGAGACTGATCGCGATGGGGCTGAAAGAGAGGATCGGCCGCGTCGAGGAGGAGCTCGCGCCTGGGGATGGGCGCTGCGTCCTGTTCGTCGACGAGGCCGAGGACGGACATCTCACCGAGATCCCGAAGTGCCCGAAAGGCAGGGAGCTCTCCGAGGACCTGCATGAGTGTGGGGACTGCCGCCTCGTGCCCGATCGGGACAAGACGCGGATACGCATGATCGACGTGGACGGAGGGAAGGCATGAAAGGGATCGAGATGCGCCTCGAGAAGCTGGAGACGGAACTGCACGCGGGCGAGAAGACGGACGATCACCAGTGCACCGTGATCTTCGGACTGGATCAAGCACCGATCTACCTAGGCAGCAGGGGAGAGGAGCATCATCTCGCGCCCCCGTGCGGCAGGATCCGCGACGCGGAGACCTGCTTGAGCTGCGCGCTCGTGAAGGGGGAGGACCGCCACGTCCTCACCGGGCGGCGCGAGGAGCTCCATTCGCCGGAGTGGAGACAGGAGGACCCGCGCGCCTGGTTGCTGGGCTCGTGCTACCTCATCGTCGTCAAGGACAAGGAGGGGAGGATCCTCTCGGCCGACGGCTGCGGGAAGGGGCTCGAGCTCGGCGGCGACTTGAGGGAGTGCGAGAGCGAGGAGTGCAGGGCGAAAGGATCGCGCTGCCGTACCATCCTGACGCTGTCCCCTCCATCTTGAAGATCCAAGGCACGGTTTACACGGCGCCGTGTAGAAAGAGAGGTCGAGGGCGTCCGATAGGCGGAAAAGGCCCCTAGGAACGACGAGGGCCGCCCCTGATCATCCGACAGGACCATCCGGACCGCTCTTGATTATTTGCGCGCAAATAACCACATTTGTGCATCGAGGAGGGGGTCGATTACGCGGCGCCGCGTAAGCGCCTCCTGCAGTTCATAGACTCCATTTGTAACATCTCCTTGGCGATGCTCGAATCCTTGCGCTTAGGCTCTTGAGGCGCGTCCGGACCCTCGCCCTGCTGTTGCGCATCGTTCATGAAGAAGACAGCCGCAGGGATGGTGAAAAAGGCATCGCAAACCCTGAGAGGAAAATTGGCGTGCCGGCGTGCATCCCGTGCCGGCGCGGGGAAGGTCGTCGTTGGCGTACACTCGGAGGTCGGGCTAGTTGCGCTCTTCGCAGCCATTGCACTCTGCAGGGCGGATTTGGAACTCCACGGCGAGATCGTGGTTCAGCCGCTCCCTGAGCTGCTCCTTGACGTCGTAAAGCATCTTGATCACCGGGCACTTCTCCGCCTTGTCTGCGCCGATCGAAACGGTCCCCGCGTCGATCAGCATATCGAGCAGCTGCATGGCCTTGAGATCGGTCATGTCAATCCTCATCGGGGTTTCCTCTTCCGCCATGATCTCACTTCTTTGCAGGGTGGTTGCATACTCGGGCGCGTAGGGCGCTTCTTGCACCTCGAACCCGATCACATCTGGGAACCGCGCCAACCGCTCCTCAGAGATGCTTCCCCTCATGTCCATCAGCATATCGCTCAGCTTGTTCAGCTCCTTGTGTTCCTCGATCCAGCTATAGACGAAGTTCGCGCAGTCCTCAACGCCCTGCAGATACTCGTCGCTCATGTCCTCGATCTCCTTTTTCATGGTTCCACGTCCGTAGCGATGGTGCTACGAGTAACACAGGCGCTACCGAATACTTATATCTGGTGATACCGTTGACACTTGTAAGGGTTGGGAGAGAAGTGGCACCGAGCAAGGATAGATTAAGGTTCCTGGGAACCAGCAACATCAGCGAGAAGTACCGCGTCACGTTGACCAAGGACGTCGTGAAGACCTTAGAGGCGGAGATCGGGGGCAAGGCGATGTACTACCTGAACGAGGCCGGCGACGTGATCGTGAAGGCCGAGAAGAGGGTCCTTTAAGCGCGCCTCGCAGATTATTTTACTTCTTCGAGGCCGCATCGCGCGCGCGAGGAGACGTCTGGCTATCGAGGGCACAATGACCATCTGGCCTTCGCTCGGCTTCGGTCGGCTCAATGCCTGGCTATGAAAGGCACAAGGGATGCCTGGCTCGCTCTCTCTCATTAAGAAAGGGGGGCTGTCAGTCCCTCAAGGCTAGCCAGACGAGCGCCCATTGGAACTCGATGGCCGGAGCACGCCTCTTACGATGCTTCGTATCACAGGGGCAGGGTAGCATCCGTTTCGAGTTTTCTGAGGCCATAAAAAAGGAAGAAGGAAAAAGAGAGTAAAGCGTTTCCCTCAAGATCGGGAACGGGTTTGCTGGACGTATCGAGGGCGGAAAACCATTTATTGAATTCAAGAAATGTATTTCTGGATTGAGTCGGAATCGCGGGCCGACGCCCGCACTTCAGCAATATCCAGGCAACCAAGATTTTTTCTCAGAAGGGGTATAATTCGGCTCCTGACATCTGGCTATCTCTTGGGGCTTGCTTGCATTTGCATATATTTTTTGAGCCTCAAGGATCGCCGAGTCGTTCGTTTTCCGACAGTAGTACTTCTCAGTGGTCTTAGTGCTAGAATGCCCCATCATACGAGATACCGCGTCCAAAGGTACGCCCATATTGACATTCTCTTGTCCGAAGGTACGGCGACACGCCCTCAAGTCGAAGATGATGCCCGAATCCTCGGTAACCCTCGCCCTCAGTTTGGTCAGGCTGTTGCATGCGAAGTAGCCATCCCCGCGTTTCTGAATGTCCTGGATCGCGGGAAATAATGCTTCAACGTTGGTCAAGTACTCAACAGCCAACTTTTCGTTCCTTGCCTTGACGTACCTCTTCAAGAAAGGGATACCGTCAGGCTGAATGGCGGTGTCCCTTGCGGTTCCGTACGATCGCTCGCCCTCGGCCAAAAAATGGAATCATCCGAAGGGATGAAGGTCTACAGAAGGCTGGCAAATCTCAGGCGAGGGTTCGAGATTGTTGTGCTCAACTTCAAGTCCCTTCGAGACCAGTTAGCCTCCTTCTCAAATCCTGAGGTGGCAATTCCCTTGCTCGATCGAAACCACCCGGAGAGAATGCAATCCTTCTGGCTTTTTACCCTGCGACACCTGAACAACTATCTCTGGGCGACGAGGGCATTGAGGTATCAGATCCAGCGCTTCTCTGAGAAGGAAACAGATGCCAGCCTGCTGAAGGTCTATGAAGAAGAAACGGGCCGTCTGTCGGAATCCCCTCTGTGGGCCTTCGTCAAGGACCTGAGCGATTTCTGCATGCACCGGGACATCCCTCCGATTGGCAGTGTCATGAAGTTCGAGAGGGAAGGGAACCAGACAACTACAGACCTCGTGCTGAGCGTGGAGGGGCTGCTCAAAGCGGACAGTTGGAACGCTGGAAGCAAGAAGTTCCTGCGAAACGCTGGAAAGGAAGTGAGACTGCTCGAGATGGCCGAGGAGCATTTCAAGTTGATTGGAGGTTTCTTCACCCGCTTCCATGACAAGGTGGTCAAGACCCATATGTCTGAACTAACGGAGCTCGAGCGACTCCAAGAGGAGATCAATAGATTGGACGGAAGGATACGGATGGAATTGAGAGACGCGGCCACAGGGCCACCCATCAATCGGCATCCGAAATGAAGAATGCATTTCTAGCAGCATGGGCATGATAGCCAAGGGTGACTATTTGGCAAATCCTACGGAAGATGTCGATGCAAGACTGCAAAGAGCGCGAGAAGGGTTCAATGCCGCACTTGCCAAGCTCGTGCAGCAGCAACGCAAGGAAATAGAAGAGAAGGGGGAGGCCTTGCGCAGTGAGATGGCGCAAAGAAGAGGAGAAATCCAGAGGGAACTTGAGAGGAAGATGGCCAAGCAGTTTGAGGAGTGGACCTCACAGATGGAGTCATTGCTCAAATAGTGGTTTCATCTGAAGTGCCTCGAGGAGAAGCCTAGCGCCCTTCCGAACTCATCGTCGCTCCCTCCGCTACAACCAACCTCCCTATCGTCGACGTCCTCCTCTGGAGCTTCGGCCGCCAATCGCGTGGCCCTCCATCGACATTTACTCGCGGATTGGCAGCCAGGACGCGGTTCCGGGCTGTTCCTGAGCGCGAGACCCTGGATTGTCGGGGCATATGCGAATCAGGAGATGATCTCATGACTTGCCCATGGTGGTCGGCTTGAGGTTGGCTGTTCGCAGGTTTGTCCTTCATATTGCCATGGCCCGTATCATTCCCGTGCGGGTGAGTCACTTTCGGCCTCCCCAGAGTTAAAATCTAACCCAAGTCATGACCTATATTGTCGGGAGTGGTACGATAGCGAGCAATTACATTGAGCAACTGAACGACGAGGATAAGGTTTTGCTCTTCGCCATCGGGGCTCTCGGCGAGCCCCTGAGGAGCAAGGTGAAGCTGCAGAAGCTCCTTTTCCTGGTTTCAAACGTGTTCGAAGATCTTGGCCAGCTGCTGGACTATGAACCGCATCTCCTAGGCCCCTACAGCGAAACTGTGGAGAGCGTCCTGGAAGAGCTGGTTTCGGCGGGTCTCGTCTCGCGAAGCGGCTCGGCGTACAATCTCACTGTGAATGGGCGGGAACTGTTCCACCAGTTGAAGCCAAGAAAAGAGCTCGTGGGGACGATCGAGGACTTCAAGCAGTTCATCAATGACCTCCCCGACGAAGAGATCATGACCTTCGTCTATGCCTGCTATCCAAAGTACATCGCGGAGTCCACGAAGTGGGACGAACTGAAACGTAGCCGGAAGGACTACGCCGCGGACCTTCTCCGGAAAGGCAAGATCAGTATCGCGAAGGCGGCGCAGATCGCTGACATGGATCAAGACAGTTTCGCCGCCCTCATCGAGAAGAAGGGGATCTGCTGGCGGTCTCAATAACAGCCAAGGTCGTGGATGCCACCGTCATTTCGGCGATGACTCGCGAAATCAGGAGCGTCGCGCTTTTGCCTCCTTGCACTCGACGCTATCGGGTGGTCATCAGCGAAGAGGTCCGAGAAGAACTCGGGCGGGCCAAGTCATTTCATGCTGAAACATTGCTTCGGGGGATCGCTGTGCTGCGGAACACCCATCCAGCGCGTGAGCATCTTCTGACCTATCTGAGCAACAGATACCCTTACCTGCACACGGGCGAGCTCTCCTCGTTTCTCCTTGCAGTGACCGTCTTCTCAGCTGAGGGTCATCGCTGTTTCTTCGTCACGGACGACGGCAGGATGAGGAGATCCTTGCCGAAGCTGCTTGAAGATTCGGAACTCAAGGGAGCTTTTGGCGTGAGGGGACTCTCCCTTGAGCACACGGGGACAATCGGTCTGATTTTACGCCTCGCAGAGACTGGCTCCATAACCCCGGAGGAGAGACTATTGGTCTGCTCTGACCTCAGAAGAAGTTCCTTCAGATGTTCGAAGGACATACTAAACAGGCTGGCCAACTAGATGTCGAAAAGGCTGGTTTGCTTAATCCGTTCGCTCTCGAGCGTCTCCCTCCTGAATTTCTTGAGGGACTCCAGGAGCTTCGCGGTGACCATCTTCTTCTTTCCTATGTGTGGAAGGAGCGTCCCCGCCTCAGCCAGCGCTTGCTGCATCACGAGGGTCTCCCCATATTGTTTTGATATGTTCCTGCCTTTGATCAGGGCTCGGGCCTGATCGATCGAGACCCCATACTTCGCTGCCACGGGGTTCAGGGGGATTCTCCTGTATCCGTATGTTGCCGATGAGAACTCTCTCCACGATGGCGGCGGCGGAGGGGGTCTCGGTTTCCGTGAATCGGCTATTCTAGCCATCCCAGGCGGTGCGACGTGGTTGTGACCTATCACATCGACGCTGTATGCAGGGGTGATGAAGTCTTTGGCGAGAACCTCCTCGGCCTTCTGTGAGAGCATCCCCTCTCGGGCATTGATCAGATAAAGCATCGAGGTGTCCGTAAGCAGGTGTGCTTTCAGTATCTTTAGGAAAGCCCTCATCCAGGTATCCTGAAAGACCCTGCCTTGCATGTCGATGGCGAAATGAACGACACCCCGATCTACAAGGGCGTCTACGACCGTCTTCAGAACGAAGCGGTTGGCGAAGATCGGTACCGTTCCGACTATCGTCTTGTTATTGAGAGTCTCCACCTCGTCGATGAACCTTGAGTTCCATAGGACCAAGTCATCGCTGATGGCGTCTCCGACGCGAGTTCTGCCGATACCAGGAAACAGAGGTGTGATCACAACGTCGCTGCGTTGGTACTGTATGTCGGCCAGCGCCCCCATTTCCTTGACAGAGGGTGCGATGAAATCAGGGTATTGCACGAAGAAGAGGTTGAGTCCAGGTCGCTGTTTCCTGAGAATCTGGTCTGCCACGAGGGTTTCTGTCTTTGTGCTGTTTACGATGGCATCCAGCGTTGCCTTGTCCAGCTCCCTGAATATCTCATTGACTGGGCCCACCGACGCCTCGGCTCTTGAAGCCTTGATCGGCGTCGCAAACTCTGTGTCTCCCAGCGTGACATTCATCGACCTGAATGCCATCTCGGCATCAAGGGATTCCACTTTCGTACGGACTTTCAAAATGCCCCACTCCAACATACAACGCATCTCGCCTTCCCATCAAATGCCCGGGCGAAGTGACGCTGATCCTCTCCTGCATCATGCATGGCGAAGGCATCCGGTTGGCAATGCATCGCCACAGGGCAAACTATCCCGTCCAGGCTATTAATATTTGCTCGTCGGTTCCCATCGGGTAACATTGGTACTGCATCTCTTAGTCATTCGCGGCCACCTCAGCGTTGGAAACCACAGATGATATTGAGGGTTCTGCGACATTATGAAGGAAAGGCTGTAACGTCGCAGAGGCCGACCCACCGTATTGCTCCGGGGAATACGAGGCCTCCAGAATTCCAGCCGGTGATTGTGTTACTCATCGCCGGCATCTACCCGCGGATCGTCAGCCTGCCCGCCGCTCGACGGTCTCGTGGATGACCTTGGAGAGTTCCTCCATCCGGAACGGCTTGGGCAGCGCGGCGGCGAACCCGTACTCCGCGTGCCGGGACATCACCGGGTCGTTGCAGTAGCCGCTGCAGACGATCGCCCTCACCTCCGGGTCGATGGCGCGCAACATCTCGATGGTCTCCCTGCCCCCCGTCCCGCCCTGCACCATCAGGTCGAGGATCACCGCGTCGAAGGGCGCGCCCGAGCGCCTCGAGTCCTCATAGATCCTCACGGCCTCGGCGCCGTCGGGGGCGGTCCGCACCTCGTACCCCAGGACCGTGAGCATCTCCCCGCCCATGTCCAGGATCATCTCCTCGTCGTCCATCCAGAGGATCCGGCGCCTCTCCGCGGCGGGGAACATCTCCGGCGCCCCCTTGACCTCGGGCGCCCCGTCCGCGGCCGGGAGGGTGATCGTGACCTCCGTGCCCGCGCCCACCGACGATTCGATGGCGATGCGCCCCCCGTGCCGGGTGACGATGGAGTGGCTGACCGCCAGCCCCAGCCCCCGCCCCTCGCCCTTGGTGCTGAAGTAGGGGTTGAAGACCCGCGGCAGGGCGTCCTTGGGTATGCCCCCGCCCCGGTCCCTGAACGACAGCTTGACGTACCGCCCCTCGGGCAGGAGGGCCTGCGCTCCCGGACCGGCGGTGAGGTTCGCGGCCTCGATCATGACCACGCCGCCCCCGGGCATCGCCTCCCTGGCGTTGATGAGCACGTTGCTCAGCGCCTGCGCCACCTGTCCCCCGTCGCCCAGGATCGGCAACAGGCCCGGTTCGACTCCGACCTTGCACTTAACATTGGAGCCCGAGAGGGCGAGGGCGCAGACCTCCTTTAGAAGGGCGGCCGTGTCGATGGCCTCCGCGACCGGCTCCCCGCCCTCGGAGAAGGTCAGCAGCTGCTTCGTCAGGCTCCTCGCACGCTCGGCCGCCCTCTCCGCCTCGGATATCCTCTCCTGGGCCCTCGCGGGATGCCCGGCGAGCCGGGACAGGGCCAGGTTGCCCTCGATGACTGTGAGCAGGTTGTTGAAGTCGTGCGCGATCCCTCCCGCCAGCAGCCCGATGGAATCGAGCCGGCTGGCGCGCTCCATCTCCTCATTTCTCCTCAGCTGCTGCGTCATGTCGCGGAACACGAACACCGTGCCCACGACCGCACCGCCGCCGTCCCTTACAGGAGCGGCGCTGTCCGCGATCGGCACCTCCCTCCCGTCGCGCGCCAGCAGGAGAACGTCGCTGGCCAGCTCCACGTTCTGGCCCGACGCCAGGACTTCGACCATCGGGTTGGCGACCTTATCCCGCCGCCGGGAGTCCACCAATACGAGGACCTCGGCGATGTCCACGCCCATCGCTTCCTCGGCCTTCCATCCGGTCAACGATTCCGCCACGCCGTTCATCAACGTGACCCGTTTGGCGTCGTCGGTGGCGATGACCCCGTCGCCCATGCTCGCCAGGGTTATGGCCAGCCGCTCCCTCTGCTCCGAGAGGGCCGCGTTGGCATTGGTCAGGTCTGCCGTCCGCTCCGCCACCCTCTGCTCCAGCTCCGCCTTGGCCTGGGTCAGCTGGGCCACCACCTCCCTCAGCTTGCGGCTCCGCACCTCCACCCGGCCGCGCAGATCCTCGCTGGTCCGGAGGAGCTCGCTCTTCGTCTCGAGCAGCCGCGCCGACGCCCGCTCGGCCGTGTACGAGAGCTCGGCGGTGACCCAGATCGCGCCCAGTATGACCGCCCGGTTGACCTCGGCGATGAGGACGGCGTTCGGAAAGGTCGCGGACTTGAAGAAGAATGCGGTGATCACCATGGAGGACGAGAGGACGCAGACCGCCAGGAGAGGCCTCAGGCGGCCCAGGCGCGACACGATCAGCACCGGCGCGATGTAGAGCATGCTCACGCCCAGACCGAGTGGCGTGACAAGGTCTATCGCGAAGATGACCACGGAAGCGGCGACGGCAAATGCCAGGGATAAGCCGTGACTAAATCTGGATGGACTCAATGCCGCCTTCGCGCTGGGTTGCTCCCCGACCCCTTCGCGGTCCGGATTGATGATTTCGCCAGCTTTCTCTTCAAATTCGCCTTCCTAGGCCGTGAAGACCTCCCCCTAGCAACTAATGAATCCTTCTAGAGCATGCTATACATATCCTTATATATTCGAATACCCGCGGCGGGAGGCTGGCAAGGCTCATTTCCGTTTCCGGTGGAAAAATCGGCAGTGAAACGTACAAACGAAGAGTCGTTCATTGCGGCAAGAAGAGTGCTGGCGTTGATGCGAATTCTGAAGGGCATGCTGGAGGCTCTCCCACCCGACGGAATGGTACATCGAATGGGGGTCGGTCTCCGGACGAAGGAAGGGATCGACCAGAAGTTCTTGGTCAGCCTCATGAAGATATCCATCGATGAAGGCGAGTTCTTATTCTTCATGGTGCGGGGGAGGGCGGAGGAGGAGATGCCCACGATCGCGCAGCTGTTCGCGGAGATGGATGGGGGCGATTAGCCATCCTAGTCATTGGAGGCGCGATCCCCGGCGGAAGACCTTTGCCTCATAGGTCCATATTTTATCTCGGGCCCGTAGGTAAACGAGTTCTGAGAATGCGGCATCGAGACCTCTACGTTTGCATACGATCATTCCGTTCCCAAGAGGCTTAAGATATAGTTTGCGCTCCTCGCGCCCGCTAGCTGCACCCTTGGGAGTCATAGAAAAGCAGCAGAGTCAGACAATCATGACGATGCGAGCGCGGGTCGTTCGTCCCCTACCGCCAAATTCAAACACGCATCGTTCGATTTCTCAGGTGAATTTCTTCTGATATCACAGGAAGCCCGAGAACGGTTTCGCAGAGCGCTGCGCAGGAGAGCCGAGATGTGTCGAACAGAGAACCGAGCAGAGAGGAAAGAAAAATCGAGAAAAGAACCGAGAACTCTAAGAATCGAGAAATACCGAGAAATACCGAGAACTTACCGAGCAGAGTGGAGAACATCGGCCTGTCCGATCGCTCTCGATCGGGGCTCAACTCCTTTCGATACTTTCGTTACCGAGACCTATGGAGAAGTGAACGGAGGCTAACGGCCCTGTCTAGGCTTCAATTCTGCCGCAACAGCCGGGTTCTTGGAGCAAGGTCCCTTGCTCAATGAACAAGAATGTACATCTGCCTGCCTGAGCGGGCGGGCGGGCTTAAGCCTCAAATGCAGGCAAGAAGGCGCTCTGATTGCTTGCCGGTGAACAATGAACGCTGCTCACATTCTGTATGCTACCCCCGAACTGCAGTGCGCTGCTTAACCTCGTTCGGCGGGGCCGAGGGTGCTTCCTCCTGCTTAAGCGGCGCTTGCTCGGGTTTCGGAGCCGCTTCCTTGTAGCTCGGAACTTCGACGGGTGCTATAATTCCTCCATGTTTGATCGGGGTTGCCGCCGTCTTAGACGGTCGAGTACGCTCGGCATTCTCAGGAACCCCGCGTCCCTGAGAGAGAATCGAGGCGCTCCTGAGAGATTTCCCCCGCATTGCACTCTCAGGTCGCTCTCAGGGATTTCTCAGGTTCTCTCAGGTGGTCTGCACTCTCAGGAGTTTTCTCAGGCTTTCTTTCAGGAGAACTCTCAGGGGTGGTGCGGGCCGCTTCTATCCGCGATACGAGCGCAGGAAGGTCTTTTTCCCAATCCGCGTACAAGATGATCGCATCAAGAAGCTCACTCGGGCGAATCTCTGCGTCGATTGCTCGGTGCGCGAGCCTTTTGTACGCTTCGGTACTGAGTTTCATCGTGCCTTGCACGGGCAATTCCCTTCCTTCTTGGAGCACCGACGAACCGTAGTGCGAGGGCGGCGATTTGAAACCAATCCTTCGATCGCCGAAGATCATGCTTACATTCTGTTTTGAGTTCATGAGCTGTCACGTTTGAATTGTAAGCTCTTAGGGGCATTCACTCTCAATAGACGTGCCTTAAGCAGACGGGATTCGCTTTCTTTGACGTCTCTGTCCTTGTCTGGGAGCTACAACACGGCAAGATGCTTATCCTATGCCCCTTGAATGTAGCCGCGCTTACAGGTTTCTTGATCATATCCTCCCTTGATTCCACTGCGGGCACCGGCGCACGAGCGGGGTGAGCAAGCTCGGGAATAGAAACATTCGTTATGCCGGGAGTACCTGAGAGGAAGCCCGAGAGTCCTCCCGAGAGTCCGAAGCTCTCTGAGGAGGCCGGGTTGCGCCGGGAGGGGGCCGGGAATCATGTAACGCGCCCCGGGATGCAAGAAACCCAGAAAAGGCTCGATGGACTCCCGGGGCTAGGGGGTTCTTGAGAGTCCCGGGATGCCAAGTGACAGCGATATCCACTTAACGTCACAAGATTTGGCTCTTATTCCTGCTCTTAAGTCACTTTTTTCGTTATCAAAAAAGAAGGGAGGGGTTCACTGCTTCGACGCAAGCAGCTGTGCTTAAGGGAGCAGCAGAGTGCGGGCGGGTCCATCTGAATTTTGCAGGCAAAGAATCATCTCGGTCATGGATGATGTGTTGTGCCGCTCAATGGTGATCTGCGATTGAAAGGTGGGGAGCGGAAGACAGCATTCTACCCTCACTTCTTAGCTTCCCTTTTCTGCTTGCTCGCGAGCCGGCCCGCCTCTATGGTTACCTTCCCGCCTTCCTGGAAGAACAGGAGATAGTCGCCTTCCTCGGCTCCGATTATCTCCATTATCTTCTTCGGGATCGTCACCTGGCCCTTCGCCGTGATCCTGGCTTCCGCCACATGCCCATCGCTCATGCACCATTGATATCTCGATTCCAAGCATAATAATAATCAAGGAAACAATGAAGTAAGGATACAGGAATACCCCTAATCACATTGTCTAGAGGTCGGTAGTATGGAGGAACGGGAACGGAGGTCGGGTTCGATTCATAGAGGCATGTCCAGATGTCTCCCGATGATCGCCAGCGTCGTACTGGTGGCCGTGTTGCTTGTCCCTGGTAACGCCAGCGCAGCAAGCATCACGTCGACATTCACGACGCCCGAGGTGAGGGGGGTCAGTGCGTCGTTCGGGCTCGTGATGGACTATGGCCCGCAGCATTCCCTGGTGAGGAAGGGGGATCAGGTGGAGATACAGTTCGCGCCTTCCCCTCTGCCGATGTCATTGCACGTGAACCTGCTTAAGCTCTTCAGCGAGAGCGGTGCTCCGCTTCCCAGTGTAGTCACGAGCATCGTGAATCTCACCGCGGGTACTGGCGTCTGGGTTGTCACCATCCCCGCCTACGACACGCCGATCGGAAGTCGCACTATCACCTCCTTCAGCCTGTTCCAGAACATCGTCTTCCTGGACGTCAACGTCGTCGGAACTCTGCAGGCGAGCCTGACATCCACGTCGGGAAACCTCGATCGGACGTCTCTGTCCTGGACCGAGTGGGGCGGGGAGCAGGTGAAGATGACGGTGACCGGTACGGAATCGGCCTCCGTCTCGGCCAGTCTGAGCTACGCGATCTCGTGTGGCTACGTGCTCAGATTCGCCGAGCCCATCGCCTACGCTCTCTCCCTCATCGGCCAGCCGTCGTCCTACGTCGTTGCTTCGTTCTCGCTCGGCACGTTCCCGCTCGAAGGTACCCCGACGGCGAACGTGGAGGTGGTCGCCCAAACTGCCCCCGCATCCGATCAGACCGCGACGATCCTGGGCGTCGGCGGCGGGGCGGCGGTCGTCGGAATCGCGGCCGGCATTTTCCTAGGTCGGAAAAGCAGGAGGTGAGCGGTTTGAAGGTGGGCAGGGCATTCGAGGCGGAAGGGCCTGGGAATGCGATCTACGAGGCCGTGCGGGCGTTCTACGCCGGGGAGCGATTCGTGCTCGATTCATCCGCCGCTCCAGTCCGCCTGACGGGTTCAAGAGGCAACGTGGGAGGAACGGTCCTCGGTCTGAAGACCAATGACGTGAGCACCAAGCTGAGCGTGACGATGAAGGATCTGGGCGGCAGGGTTTCTATCTACGTGGAGTACGACATCGTTGCCAGCGTTTGGCTGGGCCTGGGCGATGCCCCGGAGAAGCACAAGGCGGTGCTGGAGTCGGAGATCTCCCGCCTGCAGCAGCAAGTCGCTGCCAGCGTCGCTTCGATTCCCAAGACCAGGGTGCAGCAGGTGGCCGGGTCTGGGCAAGACAAGCCCCGGCCTGGAAGATTCTGTCCCTCGTGCGGTGCGAGCATGGCCCTTGGTCGCTTCTGCTCATCATGCGGGAGCGAGCATCCTGAAGGCGATTCCCAGAGCTAGCAGTGGAGCTTCCAGGTTTTGGACGGGTTGTCAAGAACCCATGACAGTGGAATTGACTGGCGGTTCAGTATGGCGACCAGATCGTCGACGTGGAGGAAATTCAGCGCCAGAGTTGCATTCTCTTGCGGTTTCCATGCAGCTGTGCAAGCGTTTTGTCTTTGTCACGGATGAAGAAAATGAAAACAGCCAGCCGTCGCTGGCAGTATACAAAGCGAGAGGTCTGCCTACTATTCTGAGTCTTCATCGTCCTCGGACTCGTCTTCGAGCTCATCCGAGGATTCGAACTCCTCCCGATAGCGGAGCAGGATGTGGGTCACCAGCTCCTGGAGGGTCACTCCCATCGTATCAGCGTAATCCTTCAGCCACTCGGCCATAGGGGGTCTCAGTTCGATGCGTTCCGTCGCCATTCCTTATCACCTCCTTTTCTTTGATTGGACAATCTGAAAGCGCCACAGTTGAAAAAGGAATCCAACGCAAAATTTCCTTCGATTTTCTTGAGTCTGCAGGCTGAGTATTAAGATATCCGAAAGCGACTGGCCAGAATCAGAAACAGACTATTGGATCTGTCCTAGCCTCTAAAAACGCGTGATAAGGTGCGCAAATCCTTCCTTTTTATGAGAAAAAGGAATCCCTTGCACGCCTAACATAAAGTCACTTGTGCCGCCTGCCGTTCTTGGTATTTCATCTACAATGAACCAGGCTCACACTCCAATTTGAACCGGGTTGAAGAAAATGATTTTTTTCAGTGAAATTGGATAAAGTCGGTTCTGTGTTCCGCAGAATAAGTCAGACTCATTCATTTTCAATTGAAATCATAAAATGAAAGACTGGATAGTTAAGATAGTGGGCCCGGACAGACCCACCACTATCCGTATCCAGTGATTCCACTCCTGAAATTGATCCTGGGGAATCCTGTTCGTCTATGCGATCAGAGAAAGGGAGGGAAGAGGTTTCGTCCTATTCCGATGTCCTCAAAAGTGAGCATATACCCGAAATAGGGCAAGTTCCATGGGCCTCCGCCCTCAGCTCCCTCCCTTCTTGGTAATGCGGTAGTAGGGCTTGGGCGGGGAGGGCGAGAAGCAGTCGTCCTTATACTCGCTCGCCACGAGGTCTTTCTCCTTAAGCGTGGAGTTGACTGCCTCTCGCACCGAGTCCCTGAGCTTCTCAGGCGAGGAGACGACGCGGGCGTTGACGAACATCTCCACCTTGCCCTCGGCGTTCCTGGAGCCCTTCACCTCGTCAACGCTGAGACTAGGCCCCACCTGGCTCATCTTGACGGCGTTGGTTTCGGAGACGATCATCACTTTAGTATGGGCTATGTCCGAGGGAGAGTAGTTGGAAGCGACCCGGCGAAGTATCTTCGTGGTCAGGTCGTAGGCGTCGACCTTCCCCTCCGCCATGAACGCGACCTTGCCGTTGTACCAGCCCAGCTCCGCCTCCGCTTTGGCGTAGGTATCATAGTCGATGTCCTTCGGCGAGCGGTTGCTCGTCTTCTTCGAGTTCACGATGGCCAGGATCTTGTCGAAACCCTCCCCGCTCACCGAAGAGTAGGGGATCACCTTGGCCGTGGGATTGATCTCATGGATGGCCTTGCTTATCTGCTTGACCTCGGGCCCCTGGACCAGGTCTACCTTGGAGAGCACGACGAATTCCGCCTCCTCGATCTGATGGCGCCGCAGGTAGCCACGGAGCGACTCCGGAGAGAAGCCCTCCGTGACCGCTCTGGAGGCATCCATGACGATGATCAAGGGCGCGACCGAGAAGGCTTCGGCGTAGACCACCTTCAAAGGACCGATGACCGTGGCGAGGAGGTCCGTGCAGCTGCCAACCGGCTCCGCGATGATGATGTCGGGGTTGGACTTATTGATCAGGCCTTTGGCGTCGTTCATGAAATCAGGGAAGCGGCAACAGAAGCAGCCACCCTGCACATCGCAGGTGTCTATGCCCTGAAGGCACGAATACTGGCTGTCGACCAGGTCCGTCCCCTGGTCGTTCATGATGATGCCCACCTTCTTCCCGCCCTCGATCATGGTCTTCGCTATCTTGGTGATCAAGGTCGTCTTCCCAGCTCCCAGGAACCCCCCGACTATCGTGATCCTCGTTGTCATGGAAATCTCCTCTGCCCTTAAATTGAGTGTATTTATTAATATTTTATTTCGTTCTCAAATATTGGATAGATTGCATGATGGGATACACATTTCCTTCGAATCATCAATTATTTGAGTTTATTATCAAATATTTATATTCAAACTACATTTTGGCCCCTCAGCGGGCATGAAGGCCTGCCGAGGAGGAGAGAATATGCCAACGCTCAAACAGAATTTATTGGCCGAGTTTATGGGTTCGTTGTTCCTGGTCGTGGTGGCCATCGGCTCAACCATCCTTCCCATGACATTGCCTGGTGCCACGATCGCGCTCGCCGTATTCATCAACGCAGTCGCCGTGGCCATGGTCCTTTTCGCATTGATAGAGACGTTTGGTTCCATTTCGGGGGCTCACTTCAACCCTGCGGTGACGCTGGCATTGCTCTCCGCCAAGCAGATTGCCCCGAGAAAGGCGAGCTATTACATCATCGCTCAATTAGCGGGCGGTTTCATTGGGCTATTGGTCGTTGGGCTCATGTTCTTCGATTATGACTCGACCATCATCACCGTCTCTGGGAATGTCAAGAACTACGGTCAGGTCTTCGCCGAGTTCATTGGCACGTTCATCCTGATCGGGGTCATCATCGGATGCGTGAGAGGGAGCTCCAAGCATACCGGGCTCTCAGTGGGATTCGTTGTCGGTGGCATGCTAATCACCACAGCTAGCACCATGTACGCCAACCCCATGGTCTCCTTCGCACGTATGTTCACCTATGCCATCTGCGGGATCGCCCCCTGCTGGGCCGCGCTGTTCGTGATCGCCGAGGTCATTGGCGCGCTCGGCGCCGCCTACGTGTTCGGAATCATGTTCCCAACCAAGCTGAAGGAAAAGTGCGACCCGTTCGAGTGCCCACCCAAGAAGCCTATCGCGATTGCGATGGAGGCTGGCCCGAGGACGGAGAAGTGCTCTCCCTACGAATGCCCGAAGGATTCGACTCAGAAATGAACTCGCCGAGAAGCTCCTCCTATTCTCGCTCCTGGCCCAGCCTCCTTCCATCCGAGAGATCCTTTAGGACCGCCAGGCCGATTCCATCAGGATGAGGGGGCTCTGCGGTTCCACCCCAAAGGCGTCGGCGGATTCATGCTGTTTCGCAGAAAGAAGAAGTCATGACGGTAACCGCTTGAAGCCAACATCCAACAACGCACCACCTTCTCCCGATGGACAAGGAGCTGGTGGTTAGTACCTTCAACGGCAAAGCAAAAGGGAGGGGCTGATTGACTACCCTCCCTTTGTCGCAAGCCAGTATTGTTGACGTGAAGTGGGGGGATTATATCTCAAAAGGAATCCTTTTTAGCCCACATCCATTCTATATCACGATGCCTATGGCAGATAAACCCCAGGAGAAACAGCAAGAACCGGCTGAGGACATCATCCAGCTAAATGTGAATGGTGTCATCAAGGATGCCGTCGAGGTATTGGTGGAGCAGAAAAACGACCCATGGATTATCGCCAAGCTAAGCGACGGAACCGAGGTCAGGATGCGGATCACGCTCATGAGGGCGTACCGAATCCTGAATGAGAACAACCCCATGTCCGGCGAACCGGCTTACAACTTTGAGCCGAATGTCCAGTTCAGCATAAGGTCGCCTGCGAGGTTGAGGAAGCTTCCCCAGGCGAAAAAGCCCGACAACAGGGAGATCACGTAGACGACCCAATCGTCCGCTATTCTCAGATGAAGCGAGAGATGATTGAATGACCCATGAGGTCTCGGGCGATGTCGTTGAGGTCCTCAAGGCAATGGAGAAGGAGTTGATGGACCACAGGTACTTGCTCCAAGAGGTGATAATTTGTCAAAACATGTCCGATGGACGCGCCATTGCCATCTTCGTTTCGGGCATCGGGACCGCCATGTCGGGGCTCGGCTAGAACCGCTTGGATCGAGCCCGAATACGAGGTCATCGGGGGAGTGATTCGGGAGTGGTGCTCAGCCGTTGGGCCCTGTATGCCCTGTATAAATCAAGTACCAGATCACTCCTATGACGATTAGAGCGACGGCGAGGGCACCGAGTAGCAGATACTTGCTTGTTCTCTTCACGCAATCGCCTCAGCTCATGAAGCGTCTGCATTGATTATCTCGTTTGTGGCCTTGCTTGCCATCATTCTGTACCTTGGAGGAGATTACCGAAACCGGCATCTCAAGGGTTTCCTTTTTCGCGTTAGTTTTCGGAGCATTTGACTGCTCATCTAACTAACGGACGCACTCCCTGCCCAGACGATAGATAATGATGATTAGAAGTTAGATTGGTTAGAAGAGTTAGAAAGAAGAGAAGGGGTAAGGGGTTTCCTGAAAATGTCCAGTAATCAGTTTCGGTCATCTGGGAGTTGACAGGATTTCCTCCTTAATTCCGAGCAGAGAATCGTCGTGCTGGATGGGTCTGTCTGTTGAGTTCGGGCAGACCCACCATCAACCATATCCAGTACTTTCACTCTTCTGAGCGACTGAGAATGTGGATTCTCTTCAACATGGTGCGGGTCAAAAGAGGGTAATTAAGCGTCTGGACACGCTGGTCCTCGGCCTCCGCTGGTCGGGCGGTCGCCGCCTCCGGCTATCTCGGGCGTTCGCCGCGCGCTATGCATAACGATCTGCGGCACTAAGGGAGCGCCTAGGTACATAGATGGGCTTCACATTGCGACGTCGCTAATCACCATATTGAGACTGAACGCTGCTGGTAATGATATTAGCAATCGTGTACGGCTATAGCCGCTTGGCCCAACTCAGACCGCGAGAGCGACTGCGAACCCGATGACAAACAATATCTGGGTGATCAGCACGACTTGGACATTAGCCTTCTGCGCGTGCAGGAAGGTCGATGTCTGCTCAGCCCCCCCGAACGCCCCCTGGACTGCCTTGAAGGCGAACGGCAGAGTGAGGAGGGCGATGGCCGCGAGCAACGGAAACACCGAAAGTGCAATTCCAGCAAGGATTATGCCGTAAGCACCGACCGTCCCGGCGAGGTAAAGCCAAGCTGCTTTCTTGCTGCCCAGTGATATGACGAGGTTCCTCCTTCCGCCGATCTTATCCGCTTCCACGTCAGGGAACTCATTGAGAAGCAGAAGGTTGAATGTAAGGATACCTGAAGTGATCGCCAGGAGCATCAGGGACAGAGGGAAATCCTGTATTTGGACGAGGTATGCCCCGATCACTGGAAGGAATCCGAGACCAAGACCGGCTGCGACCTCTCCAAGCATGTTCCTCGCGAAGATCTGCGTATAGAAAAGCACGAACAGCATCCCTGGGACGATTATCAGCATGAGGAGCCAGGATACCGCAACGATAAGGTAGGCGCTCAGCAGCGCGGCGAGCACGAAACAAACGAGGGCGACGGTTAATACCTCCTGTGGCTGGAGCGTTCCTGCCTGGAGAATCCCGCTCCCACCGTTGAACATCGTCCGCCTGGTATGCATGTCGATCTCCGTCTTGTGGTCGAGATATTCGTTCAGCGTGTTGACACTGATGTGAAGCAGGACGAGGATAGATGTGAATATGGTAAAGTTCAGGACATCGAAATGACCGTCATCTATGGTAAGGACGCTCCCGACCGCCGCCAATATGACAGGCAATAGGAGGAACGGGGCTCTGATCTCGATCATCCAGGTCTTGAAGCGCACGGGGATGTAGATTTCCATCCCTCTATAAATCATCATTCCCAGCAGAACGCATGGAATCCCATAGGAGAACAGGCACTTGCCTTGCGCAAGCGGTTACGCAAGACGTCCTAGGGCCGAAGGGAGGTACAGCAGGACCGCCGATCTCGTTGCTTCTGTTGCTAAACTCTGAACCGGTCTCTTGAGCATATTTATCCTTTGTTATCTATATTGTTATCAAAATCTATATATGTGGGCCAATCCATATCGCCAGTTGCTTAGAAAGGTGAATGGATTGGAAAGGTCGCTCGAAAAAAGGCCGGAAAAACGAGGTTCGAGTCAAGCTCGCTCTGTTCGACCTAATTCAGCTGGCTATGCGTAAGGAATTCTGGTCCTGAGAGTTTTGCAACAGGGCCTATGTAGTATTATTATTAACTTGATAGGTCTATGTTATTAACTAGGTATGTCGATTGAACTACAATGCGGGAAATGCGGACACGCCTGGAAATCCCGGAAGGAAAGAACTTCGGACGGGAGGCGGAGATGCCCTTCCTGCATGAGTCGAGACGTCACAGGATCGGACGCCGGCTCGGGCGCCCTAGGCAGCTTCGTGAAGGTCGATGCGCTCTACGACCTGCTTGTAGAGATAATCGCGGTCCTCGGGGACGATGGTTTCATAGACGACGAAGAGGTGAGCCGGCTGATGTCCACTTGTCTGATGTGCGGTGCCTCGGACAAGCAGGGCGCGTTGTACACCGAAGGCAGAAGAAACGGGCAATTCACTGGCTGGATGCACTGTCAGACCTGTGGCCACCGTAGGCTGACGAACCGCCCCGGAACTGGCTGAGGGAGCGCAGGGAGCCCGCTTTCCCGCCTCGTGGGGGTCGGGAACGCGAAGTCTTATACGCTTCGGGGATTCTGTGACGTCCCATGAGGAGATTCAAGCTGGATGAAACGCCGAGCCCCGAAATAGTCGCCGCGATGATTGAAGAGGCCGCGGCGGCGCGACCGTCGCGGCCTGAAAGTGCGGCGGAAAAGGATGTGCGTTTGCAGTTCTGGATCCCCGTGGGCTTGCGCCGCTCGCTCAGCGAAGAAGCGGCGAAAAATGGGATGACTGTGCCCGCCTGGACGGCCTACGTCCTCGCTGCGCGGCCGCCTCTGAAGATCGTTGAACAGACCGTCCTTCCGGCCGGAATCACCGAGGAGCTGGCGAAGATTCCGACCTTGGAAAAGCGAGTGGCCGAGCTGGTCGGGCAGTACAACGCCCTGGTCAAGAAGTACAACGCTCTTGAGGCCGAGCGGGACACGCTTAATGGAAGCCTGGCCGACCTTAAGAAGCGCATCGGGACCGGAGTGTTCAAGGGCAAGTGTCCGGGCTGCAAGCAGTCGGTCGAGTACGACTTAAGCAAGGAATTGGGCCTGCTTAAGCAGCCAGACAAGCGGCTTTGCACCTAAAGGGATAGGTTGCACCTAAAGTCGCGGGGATGAACCTCTTAGCAGTAATACCTTCGAGTTCATACCCTCATGATAGCCAGTAGCAGGAACCCCGACGAGAGCTTCCTCGCCTTCTTGCTAAACTCCGCGCCCTGCACCTAAAGTGGAGTGCCAAACGGGATTTAGGTGCAAAGCCTTCGTTATCCCAAATGCCTTATCGCCATCCCAGGCGATAAGGCGAATGCCGCACCCTCCTTTCACTGGCATTAATGCAACACGCTTCACATAGCTATTTCTTCGTACCGTCAATAGGTATTCTCTTGGAATATCATGAATGCAATCGAAACCAGACCACGAGTAGTAAATATTGTGGCTTCGACGCAATTTGCGAAAGAACTTGATTTATGCACGGTCGCCGAGAAACTTACAGGATCAGAATACGACCCTGAACGATTCCCTGGCCTCATTTACCGACTCAGCGACCTGAAGACTGTAATTCTCCTTTTCGGAAGCGGGAAGGCTAATTGCGTCGGTGGTAAAAGTCTGGAAGAAGTCCGAAGAGCAATACGAAGATTCGCTATTCTTTTAAACAAGTTAGGCATCCCTGTCGATTCTGATCCCGAAATCATCGTACAAAATCTGGTTGCGGTATACGATGTCGGTTGCGCCTTGAATCTAACAAATCTAAAAGTATCTTTGGGTCTTGAAGACACAGAGTATGAGCCAGAACAATTTCCAGGCCTTGTCTATAGATTGAGAGATCCTAATGTTGTCTGTCTCCTGTTCAACTCCGGGAAGATGGTAATGACGGGGGCAAAGAATTACAAGGACCTTGAACGGGCCGTAGATAGGGTCGTCCAGGATATCCGCCAATTCGGATTTCTTTGACTTTGCAACGGGAATTTGGATTGATACAATATCGGATTCATACAGTTGGGGGGTCATTGAAACAATAAGAACTACCTATCCCATTGCAATGGAATCAGGCTTTGTTGGCCCTGTTGCAAAACTCTCAGGACCAGAACTCCACTCGCATAGCCAGCTGAATTAGATCGAACAGAGCGATCTTAGACCGAACCTCATTTCTTCGACCCGTTTTCCGACCGACATCGAAGAGGATATCCGAGCAGCGCTCCAATCATGCTGAAGGTCGTCTCAGCATGATTGCGCTTGCCGTACAGTTCGGCAGCACGATTCGGCCAGTGCTGCCAGAACGAGGCCATCTTCTGATACATTGTCTCCGGTTTCGCGAAATGACGAGCGTTCTTCTTGATGCCATGGAGCGGCGTCGCTCCATGCTGCCTGGCGGCGGCCAGGCACGCTTCGCCGTGATAAGCGGAGTTGGCCAGACTCCGCTTCACTTGCACGTTCGAGGGCAGACCGCTCCATACCTAAGCTCCTCTATTTCTAATTCGGCTGTGTCAAAAAGAAAATCAAAATAGGGAATCTCCCCATTTATTAATTGGTCTTTGACTTTGGTGGATTGAATCATGTCAGATATTGCTTACGCTAAGGTTGCAGTCGTTATTACTTCGTATAATAGGCCAACCTTATTGAAACGAGCGATAAAAAGCGCGGCATCGCAAACTTACAAGAACATCGAGATAATTGTCGTGGATGGTGGTTCAGACTCGGATATTGAGGCATTGGTTCATGAGCTTAATGACAATAGGCTAGTATTCCTTCAAGCAGGAAGGAAGAGCAATGTATCTATTGCCCGCGATTTGGGAGCAAAACTGACGACTGCTGATTATTTGTCATTCCTCGACGATGACGATGAATTATTGCCAAAAAAAATCGAGCAGCAAATGGAATTGTTCAAACAAGCAAGTAACGATATCGGCGTCGTCTATTGTGGTCAGATTGATGTCTTGGAGGACGGCGCGGAGATATGCCATCCTGCTTCAATAAGAGGGAATGTGCTCGGCCAAATTCTATCAAACAATTTCGTGGCTATGGGCAGTGCAAATATTAAAAGAGATTATATTTAAAAGGTCGGTGGTTTCATGGAAGACCAGGTAGAGGATTGGGACCTGTGGATTTCATTGGCAAAGGTATGCCAATTCGATTTGATCAGAGATTGTTTATTCGTCTATCACCGTCATTCAGGTCAGACAACATGGCAATTTTCAAGAATAGTCAATGGGCTTATTCGAATTACTGAGAAACATCGTTCTCTTTTCGAACGATATCCAATTGAACTCGCGGCCTCTTATTACCGTATCGGAACGCTATACTTGAGGCTGGGGGAGCGAAAAGCAAGTAGGCTATACTTGCTTAAGTCGCTTACATATGATTGGAAACGTTGGAAAGCATATGTGTGCCTTATCCTGGGCATACTGCCTAAATGTCTGGCATCGGCGGGATTCAAGATAGTAAACCCTAAGGTCTAATCTATTTACC
>JAPKYJ010000002.1 GCA_026394375.1 Methanomassiliicoccales archaeon | reverse complement strand
TCGGGCACGGGACTGGCAACGGTCTGCGGGAAAGGCATTGGAACGCTCCCGATGGAGTAGGCCGCCGTGGCAGATGCCACCCTGCTTTGCAAGCAGGAGTCAGCCGACCGAATGTAGCGTGCCGTGACACCTTGGATAAGGTCGAGCATAGTTACAAGCCCACGATTTTGATCGTGAGTCGCTGACGCTCTACGTAGGAAGCTAGAACGAGGCATAGATGAGCTCGGAGATGTGCGCGACATCGCTTCCGAGCGTTTTGATGTCGTCCACCGAGCCCACGGGCACATTGTTCACATAGATGGCGAACACCAGTCTCTTGCCGCTGGCCGTATCCACATAACCTGCCAGGGCCTTCGCCAGAGCGATGCCGCTGCCACTGAGCGGGTTCTCATCGACGGTAGTCCCGGTCTTGGCGTACACGTGGCCGATGGCCTTGCTGCCAGGGGTGGCGGAGCCAGCGAGCGATCCGTCCACGCCCAGGATGGGCAGGGCAAGGAAGTAGTCCTGGAAGTCGGTCCGCTCCATCATGGCGACGAGAAGCTGCCTTGCGGCTAGAGGGCTGATGCGGTCGTTGGACACTCCACCTTCCCCGTCCCCCAAGGAGATCGAGGTCAGGTTCAGACCCAATTGCTCAAGGAACTGCCCTTCCACGCCCAGCCCCTGGTAGTAGTTGCCCGCCTGCTTGGCCATAGCTATCAGTCCCAGATAGGTATCGGCGTGCAGGTTCTGCGATACCTTCAGGGTGAGCTTGACGTCCTCTGCAAACCGAGGCGAAACGAGTTCCGCCACTCTGTTCTGGACGGTGTAGGTGCTGATCGAAGGGAGCTTCTCTTCTGGGTTCGAACCCGAGAGATTGGAATGCACCTGCACCCCGTGACGTTGCAGCGCCTCGATGAATAGGGTGCGTGCGAAAGACAGCGGGTCGGAGATGGAATAGGTGAAGTTGGCCTGAACACTACTGGCGGCTATGGTGCCCCTGACCTTTATGACGCCTAGAGCACCGTCGGAAACAGAGATCTCGGTCGGCCCGATGGCCACGGTGGTCACATTGGCATCGATGGAATAGATGGCCGTCTTAGGTCTCCAGTCCACGCTGGCCTTCTGCCCGACCTGGGTGGGAGCGACCATGACATCGATGAGGTCGTCGTTGATGGCGATGGGCGCGATCTTGTACGATTTGCCGATGTCCACGACCGGGAACGCGCGCGGATCGACGATCACGTCGTCCACTTCGGTGATCCCGGAGACGTTGACCTGTTCCGCCAAGGAGTCCAATCCAGCCAAGGGATCCTCCGAGGTCAGCTGGCAGCCACCGAGGGCGTTGGCGTCTCCATGATCGACATTAGTGAAGTTGATCCCGCCGCTGGCGGTCGTCCTGCCTCCCATGGTGAGATCACCGCTGGCCACGAGGACCAGGTCGCCCTCGAGCCTCTCTCCGATGATCGTTCCGACGGCATGCACGGGAGTGTGGAACCGATGATTGACGCCCAGCGCATCGAATGCTGTGGCGGAGGTGAACAGCTTGGTCGTGGAACCGGGCACGAACATCGATTCCTCGTTCTCGGAGTAAAGCGTGCGATTGTTGGCAGGGTCGTACACCACGATGCCGAAGCTAGCGTGGGCGTACAAGGCCTTCTTCTTAATGATTGAGAGCTGAGATGCGAAGTCGTTCGCCGAGGACTGGTTCCCCAAGACCACGACCAAGGCACCGCCCGCAAGGACGATCACCAAGCAAATGAGAACAACGGCCACCTTCCGTCCGCTCTGCATGAATCCCGTCACCTCAGCGTCATCCAGGCTATTTGTATCTATCCTTCAGAATGTATTTATTCATACCCTGCCCCTCTTACCAGGCTTGGCGAAGCTCATATGGCAGCCACTTCCTCCGTTTCTCGAGCGGCGGAGGACGGCAAGTTGGCTGAAATCGCATCGACCTGGGTCTCGGGCTTTGGCACTACCTCTCAGAAGGAAGGGGTCGGACTTCGTCGATGAGATAACGCTATCTTCGGCCTTGGCGATGGGGGAAACATGAAAGAGTGCACGATCTGCCATACACAGAACGAGGACGGCACCGCCAGATGCACGGGATGCGGAAGGCCTTTTCTCTTCGGCTCGGTGGCAAGCATCTCGTGTCCAAGTTGCACAAAGGGGAATCCCAGATACCGGGACACGTGCGTATATTGCGGGGCGCCACTGAACAAGTGAGCCACATCTCGACGCGAGTCCTGGCATTAGACCCAATTCGATGGCCAAGGCGGGTCTGATCGCCCGGTCGGTCTTGTGCTGCGCGAGTACTGGGGTGAGAAGGTCCTGGAATGGAACAAGAGCCCGGAGGAAGCTCTCTGCATAGCCCTCTATCTCAACGACCGCTACGATCTCGATGGTCGGGACCCCAACGGGTATACGGGCATAGCCATGGTCGTTGGAGGATTGTACGGCAGGCCGTGGAATCGGAAGGAGGTGTTGGGCAAGGTGCGCAAGCTTACGCACACTGGCGAGAGGCTGCAGTACGATGTCCATGCCTTCTTTGAGAAGGTGGCCAGACTTCAGCTCACTCGAACCTGAGGACCTCGGCCGGCGATACTTTG
>JAPKYJ010000001.1 GCA_026394375.1 Methanomassiliicoccales archaeon | reverse complement strand
TGGGGTTCGAATCCCCACAGGCCCGCCATTTTCCGCTTTCTAAGGCGCTCGATCACCGCTCGACCCGAAGGCGCAAGGTCTTTCTTCAGGTTTGCCGGTCGTCTCGCGCATCCCGGCAATCCTTGCAGACGCGGATGTTCTTGGAAGGATCCCCGATGGGTTTGCAGCACACAGGGCAGAAAGGTCTCTGACCGCAACGAGCGCAGGTGAAGGCGAAGAAGCTCTGGCGACCGCATTTCTGGCAGGCGGGCATCAGATGAGTAAGGGAAGGCCTCCATCAAAGCCCTTTCGCAAAGCCAGCAAACGCTCCGCATCCTCTTCGGAAACGGGCGTCCGCATCAGCAATATGCACGTCCTCATCTTCTGCCCCCTGTATGCGGTATTCCCGTGTGCGTCATATCAATATTGGTCAGGTCGCCGCCCTCGTGATCTCATGCGGGGAGGAAAAGAATGACAATGTCTGGCTGATCCCGAAAGGCCATCAAGACCGATAAGTATTTAGAAGGATTCGCTACTCGTCCCCCGCATGGCTAGCGTCACGCCTCAAGCTGAAAAGCTGTTCAACGCACTGAAGATGGCCCAGGCTATTGGAGAAGACAAGGCGGTAAGCGCGGAGAAGGCGACCTCTCTTTCCAAGCTCCCGAAGGCGCAATGCATGAACGCATTGCAGGAGCTGGAGAAGAAGGGCGTCACCAAGGTCAAGAAGAAGAACAACGTGGTCTCGTACTTCCTGGCCAAGACCGAGTTGCCTTGACCCGGGCATCGCACCATTCTGCCAGCTTCCGTTCCGGTGGCGCTCGCACGTTCAGCGTCTATCCAATCGTGGCTTGCCCAGGGCCGTGGCGCGAATATCGATCCAGTTGATGAATTTCATCTCCTTCCCATAGCCATCCGAGAAGCGGCGATCGATGACCTCCAGCCGCACTCGGACATCATCCGCTCCTGAAGCCTCCACCTTCTGCCGCACGTAGGACTCGGCGAAACACTTGGCCGAGGCGAGCGCTTCCTCGATATGGTGGAATTCCGTGGGCGAGGAATAGGGCGAGAGCACGATGAACTTTTCTTCCCTCGGATACACCTGGAGCGTGACCGATTCAGAGATCTCGCTGCACACTGCTCCCACGGCGTTGCCGACGTCATGGTGGTCGGGGATGATCACCTGCACATCCATGCGGTCCCGCAGCGGGCCGATGAAGTCGTTGGCCGGAGCCCCGATGCCCACCACCGGCCGGTCCAGTTTCACCTTGACCTCCATGCCCCGGAACATCCTTTCCCCGGTCGAGGCGTGAAGCAGCTGCACCAATGGGCGGTCCCCCGACAGATCGCCCGCCTCATCGGCCACCACCTTCTTCAGCACCTCCTCCCCCACCCTGGTCACGGCCCGGGTCATGATCGCTCTGGCCAGCGCCTGAGGCTCGCGGTCCATCTTCTCCGCCAGCAATCTGAGCCCGATGCCCGCGGCCTCGACGTCGCCAGGCGAATAGCTCCCTAGCACATGCATCACATCGGTGGGCGTGAGTCCGGTGCGGAGTACGTTCCCCCGGGCCAGGAGCGATTCCAGGTTGTCCTTCATGAGCACGACCTCCGGCACATCGTCCATCAGCTCGAAGAACGTGCGCGGCCCGACGCGGACGATGTGTTCGTACACTTTTCGCTCGGTCTCGCTCAGCGAGGCAAGGTCTGCCTTGCCAGCCACGTAGAATAAGGTCTCTGTCCGTTCAATCATTACCTGCTTCAGATCGCTTCTCATGCCCGAAGCGATGGCCAAGGGTATGACCCTCTGCGGACCGATGATGATGTCCCCCCGATCATCGGGCTGCACCAGCGAGTCCCCTCCCAGGCCGCAGGTCCACATGGAGACGGCCTTCACCCTGGTCTTCCACCCGCCCACGGTCGCTCCCTCCACGCTGAGGCGGGGGAATCCTTCATCGAGGTAGGCTATGTCGGTGGAAGTCCCTCCGACATCCACCACCACGCAGGTCTCCACCTTCGACAGCACCTTTCCGCCTATGAGGCTGGCCGCCGGGCCGGAGAGCACGGTCTCGACGGGGCGTTCGCGGGCGCTCTCCATGGTCATCAGCCCCCCGTCGCCCTTGAAGACCAGGATGCGGCCCTTGACCCCCTTGGCGGATAGCGCCCTCTCCACCGAAGCCAGGAACTCCTTGATGATGGGGATGAGCCGTGCGTTGAGAACGGCGGTCACGGTCCTCTCCTTAATGCCCAGTTCGCTGGTGAGGGTGTGGCCGACCACGATCGGTAGTTGCGTCCGCTTATGGATCATTCCTCGGACGGTCTCCTCCTGCGTGGGGTTGCATACGCTGAACATGCCCGAGACCACGAAGGCGTCCACCTTGCCAGCAAGATCGTCGATCGCCTTTGACACCGCTTCCTCATCAAGCGGTTCCAGAGCTCGACCCACGGAGTCGTAGCCTCCGCGGACGAAGTGCGATTCCGAGCAACCCAGGCGCCAATCGGGCTGCGGCTCCCAGCCGATGCCGATGAGCCCGGCCCTTCCTCCTTTTCCCTGGAGGATGGAATTGGTGGCCAGGGTGGTGGAGAGCCCCACAAGCTCTACCTGGTCCGCGCCGATGGCGCCATTGGCCAGTGCGTCTTCGATGGCCTGCATCATGCCCTGGGTGAGGTCCTGGTAGGTCGTCGGCGCCTTCGCTTTGGCCAGCACCTGCCTGGTATCCAGATCCACCAAGGCCGCGTCCGTGAAAGTCCCGCCAGTATCGATGCCCAGACCGATGTGCATGCCTTTTCCGCTCCTCTATTCCGCCTGGCATCTCTCCCCGGCGATAAGAAACAATCGCGCGCTCGGGGCGAAGGTGACGAAGGTTCCCGGGCCGGAGGCGCTCAGCGCGAGCCATAGGAGCGCACGTGCTCCCAGGCCCGATGATATTGGGGATATCGCTCCCGGTCCTCGTACATCTTGACATCCTGGTGCCGGTAGAGCTTGCGGTCCTCGCCCACTGGACAGACCTTGATGCAGATGCCGCAGGGGGAGAGGAAGCGCGAGTAGAGCTGCTCTGCCCGAGTGGCGCACGCCTTCTTGTCGATGATGCCCTCTGGATAGTCTTTCTCGGGAATAGCGCTCACTGGGCACATTCTGGCGCACCGCATGCAGCGCGTGCACAGCTGCCCCTCCATCGGTGGATCGGCCGGCAGCTCCGCCGTGGTGAAGATGGAGGCGAACCGCACCCTGGGGCCGTAGCGCTTCGTCAGCAGCGTGTTGTTCACGCCGAAGGTGCCCAGGCCGGCCAGGTAAGCAGCGTGGCGATGGGAGAAGAAGACGATGGGCTTGTCCTTGAGCAGGGAGATGGTGCCGTAGCCGTCCCGCGGTACGTAGATGGATGCCTGACCCCTCTCGCTCAGGAAGACAGAGAGTCGATAGGCATACTGGTCCAGCAGGGCGTTGACGTTCTGGTAGAGGAGGTGGTAGTAGATGGACGGGCCGGTCTCCAATATCGGCAGGCTAATCGGCAGCCCGATGACTATGACGCTCTCGACCTCGGGATAGATGGCGCGAGGGCGAAAGTCCTCAGGCACCCACGGCTGGAACGGGGGCTCATCCCAGGCGTCCGCGGACGCCACCCCGACCATGGGAATGTCCAGCTGGGCGCACTTGCGCTCGATCTCCTGCCTCAACGTCCTCGTCATGTCCTGAGCATTCGTACACACAGGTCAGCTACCCACGATTAATATCGTGGGCTTGCACTTCCAGTTTTCGTTTGGCGGTTGGTTCCGCGAAGGACGCCCATTTCTGGGAACGGAGCGCATTCGGTCGGCTGACTCCTGCCTGCAAGGCAGGGTGGCATCTGCCA